>CAZNQT010000343.1:0-5710 GCA_964574885.1 uncultured Pirellulales bacterium | reverse complement strand
TCAATCCCTCCTCGCCGTCCTTCCGTAATATTTTTTAACTAATCTTCCCGAAGTAAAAAATGATGTTGACTCACGAATCCTTATGATGCTCAACGCCACGATTTTACCGACCCGGAAAGATATATCCTCGCTCGATCAGGTGTTACATGACAAGTTGGCCAATACTGCTGTGTCGGTGGAGTATCAGGAGGTCGAATTTTCGCAGATTTTGGCGGATCTGCGGGAAAACTTCGGCTTGAATATCAATGTACTTTGGGGATCGCTGGAAACAACCGCGGGAATTAACCAGGATGATACCGTTACCCTGATGCTGAAACAGGTTCCCTTGCAGAAGGCCCTGGATAGTATTTTAGCCTATGTTTCGAGCGGTAAATATGCGCCCGCGAAATATATGATCGATCAGGGTGTCATCACCATCGCCGCCGAAGATGACCTGCCGGGGAAATTCCAGGTCCAACAGGTGAAACCCTCCTCACCAGAACTTCCCGTCATACCATCGACGCCGTCGTCCCTGTCCTCCGCTTCCTATTCAGGCGATCGACCCTGGCAGTGGTATCTGGTTATGGAAGAATTGCGCAGCCTGCAGCAGAAAAAAATCGAGGCGGAAAACCTGATTCAGCAAGCTCTTATGCAGAAAAAGGAGAGGATGGAAATAAATCAAATGAGCGAAACGCATCCTCAAATCAAACTTCTTGAGCGAAATATCAAAATGCTGAAGCAGAAATATATGGTTGTTTTACAAAAATACGAAGAAGCATCCATGAAGATGCGAGACCTGGAAGAAAAGATAAGGCAATCTCAGGATATTTCGAATCAACTCCGTTTCTTACAGCAACAGCAGCAGCAACTCGAACAACGCATCCTGGATACACGTATCGAACTCGAAAGTACCGAATCCGTCCCTCAGCAGAAAAAAGCTGAATCCCTCTTACAGACCTTACAAAAACAGCGCGATAGAATACAAGCGGAAATCCATCAGCAACAGGAGCAATTACAAGCCCTTCGTCATCAAATGCGTTAGTAAATTCCCGCCAGCCCCCTCCGCGAGGGGGGGGGATAGGATTATGATATCCTGTGATTCGATCCCCCCCTGGTGGCGGTGGTTTTTGTTAGTTCCTGTTGCGGAAAGCGGATTGAACGATTAGAGGCATAAAGTCATGTGGCTCAGACGCCCTCGGCTGAGCGTTTTGGGCCCGCGCACACCCGAGGGCGGGTGTGCCACATTTTCCGCAACAGGAACTAGTTAATTACCGTCTTTCGATATTTATCTGATACCTGCCGGAAATAATCGAATCTCAATATTTAAGCCTTTTCTCGTTACCGGGATCGTATATACTGTTTGAAAACTGTAACGAGAATGACGCCAAACAGTAGTAGGGAGAACGTTGATGGAGAAGATTTTGGATTATATCGAGTCGAATCGGGAACGGTTTCTGGAGGAGTTAAAAACGTTTTTACGGTTTCCGTCGGTGAGTGCCCAGCCGACGCATAAGCAGGATATGGTCGATTGTGCCCAATGGCTGGTGGACCATCTGACGAAGATCGGTCTGGAAACCAAACTGATCGAGGGGAACGGGCATCCCATCATCCGAGCACGGGCGAAGGGGCAATCGGATCGGAGGCTGATTATCTATGGTCATTACGACGTGCAGCCGGAGGATCCGCTGGACCAATGGCACTCGCCCCCGTTCGAGCCGGAGATCCGCGACGGCCTGCTCTATGCCCGCGGCGCGACCGATGACAAAGGGCAGGTCTTTGCACATATCAAGGCGATCGAGGCGATTTTGCAGACCGGACAGACCCTGGGCGGGGACGTGTTATTTCTGATCGAAGGCGAGGAAGAATGCGGCGGCACCATGCTGGCCGATTACATCAAGCAGGAAAAAGCGAACCTGGCCGACCGCGCCGTCGGCGTGGTGGTCTCCGACAGCGAGATGCTGGATAAAGATACGCCGGCGATCACCTATTCCCTCCGGGGCACGGTGGCCCTCGAGATTACTCTCCAGGGTCCGAATCGGGATTTGCATTCCGGTACGTTCGGCGGGGCGGTGGGCAATCCGATAATCGCGTTAGCCTCGATCATTTCCGGCTGTATCGATACGAATGGCCAAATCACCATTCCCGGATTTTATGATTCGGTCCGACCGCTGGAAGATTGGGAGAAAGAGAATTTCGCGCAGTTGCCCTCCGACGATGAGCAAATCAAAAAGGATCTGAATATCAAAGCGCTGTTCGGCAGACCGGACGTTACGAGTCTGGAGAAGATGTGGGCGCAGCCGACTTTTGAAGTGAACGGGATCTACGGCGGGTATCAGGAAAAGGGCAGCAAGACGATCATCCCGTCGTCGGCGGGTGCGAAAATCACCATGCGTCTGGTCCCGGACCAGGAGCCGGCGGACATTATGAGGATTGTAAAAAACCATCTACAGCAACTATGTCCGGATTTTGTGGAGATGACCATCCGCGAAGCGTATGCCACGGGACCGGTATTATTCGATATCCACACGTCGTTGATTCAGTCGGCCTGTGAAGCCTTACAAGAAGGTTTCCAACACAAACCGGTGTATATTCGCTGTGGCGGCTCGATCCCGGTGGTAAGCACCTTCGAACAGGAACTGCAAAAGCCGGTTTTGCTGATGGGGTTTGGGCTGACCAGCGACGGCGCTCATTCGCCCAATGAATGTTTCTCTGTTGCCACCTTCCAGCGGGCGATAAAAGCTAGTGCTGCGTTGCTGGGGAAAATACCGTAAGCTCTGATGTAAACAGTTGTTCTGTGATATACTTTAGAAATTGAATGCTAGAAATCCGGCGACCGGTATTGCTCATATACGCTATAAATCTATACCGGTAAGTAACTTAGCCTGCATTCGGACCGTACGGGCGTACAATTTCTCGCTATAAATACCTGTCAACTTTAGACTTGTCAAAACGACGTAATTATGGAATAATATAATAGATGATTTATAGCGTAATTAAATATATAAGAAGGTTAGACTTCTGACGCTGGAGGAATGAAATGAATCGAAGACGTGGATTTACGTTAATCGAGTTATTAATCGTAATTGCCATTATTGCCGTTTTGATCACGATCCTGGCCCCGGCGTTACAGAGTGCCAAGGAGTTGGCAACGGCTGCCGTCTGTCAGGGCAATCAAAGAGTTTTGATCAATGCCTGGATCGCGTATCATCAGGACAATAAAAACTGGCTGGTGGGAGGTTGTAATTATACAGATGATTGGAGTAAACATCGCTGGGTGGAACCGCCTAAGAAGACGCCGGTGTATGGCGGCGATCCGCCGGCGTGGCCTAATAATGATTACGTTAATGATACTAACGTTACCCAGACCTACCGAGAAAACGGCATGAGGGCGGGAAAACTCTATAAATATACGCAAAATGTCGAAGCCTATCATTGTCCGGGCGACGATCGGATTAATAAACCCCCTCCATATGATTTGTTTCAGACCTATTCCATTACCGGCGCCATGCGCGGGGAAGACGTTCAGGTGGGACATAATGGCGTTTTGGCCTATAGTAAAGCCAGCACCATTAAGTATCCGGAAGAAAAGTTTGTATTCGTGGAAGAAGGGGTACAGAATCAATGGTATAATTCGGGATCCTGGATGATACGTATTACTGATCCCGTCGATCCCCAGACAACGCAGTGGATCGATCCTTTGGCCATTTTCCACAATCGGCGCAGTACCTTTGCGTTTGCCGACGGTCATGTGAACCTCAAGGTATTTGTCGATGACCGTACATTCGAGTTCAGCGAAAAGGGGGATGGCTTATGGGATACTGGGCCTATCGAGCCGGATAATAAGGATCTTCAATGGTTGGCGTATGGCTATGGCGGACTGCCGTTACCCTAAATGACGTTTTCAGGTAACCAAGGTAAGGTAATTCATGACGTGTCAAACTCATGTACCCACAGACAGGATTATGAATTATGGGTAAGAAACGAGGATTTACGTTAATCGAGTTGTTGATCGTCGTCGCCATTATTGCTGTTTTGATCTCGATTTTGGCGCCGGCGCTGCAGACGGCCAAAGAACACGCCACCGGCGCGGTTTGTTTGGGGAATCAGAAAACCCTGACAGGCGGCTGGATTTTTTATTATCAAGAAAACAGAGGCTGGTTGGTCGGCGGTTGTACGTTTCCAGATCCGGTATATGAAGCTCGTTGGTGTGAAGAACCCAAGAGGACGCCCATCTATGCCGGCGATCCACCGGGTGGGACGTACGATGATTTTGTCAGTAGGGATCAAGTGACGGAGGAATATCGTATGAATGGCCTCCGAGCAGGTAAATTATGGAAATATGTGCAGAATGAAGAGGCCTATCATTGTCCGGGCGACTATCGGTACTACGACATGCAACAGCCGGATGGTTGCTATCGAAGCTATTCCATCACTGGGGCCATGCGGGGCGAGGATATTCGCGGGGGACATGGAATCTGGGGGTACAAAAAAATCAGTGCCATCGAGTTTCCGGAAGATAAAATGGTGGTTGTGGAAGAAGGTGTCCGGACGCAATGGAATAATGCAGGCGCATGGATGATGCAAAGTTCGATTCCGGTCAATCCGACGATAATCCACTGGGTGGATCCAATGGCTATCTGGCACAACCGGCGCAGTACCTTGAGCTTTGCGGATGGTCACGCGCTCATGAAAAATTGGTTGGATCAACGAACCATCGATTTCAGTGAAAGTGGCGTTGCCGGTTGGGACATTCCTCCGGACAATCCTCCCAATGAGGATTTAGTTTGGCTGGCCGGAGTATATGGCGGACTGAAGAAATAAAAAGTAACTTATCGACAAACAAAAAACGCCCCTAAAAATAAACCAGGAGCGTTTTTTTCGTTATTTTCAAGTATTAATGGCTATCATCCTTTGCATGGATTGCATTCGATGGTTGTTTGTTAATGAACGACGCCGCCGGCCACGGTGTCGGTATCGCGCATCAGAACGAAGCGGCCCGTCTCCTCTACCAACTCGAACGGGTCCATGCTGACATAATCATCCGTTTTCAGGATTAAGGCGGCCACCTCGGTTTCGCGGAGTTGATCGGCATCGGCATCGAGGATTTCCAGGCTGGACGAATTCATCCGGTCGCGGATTTTTTTCACTTTACACCTTACTTGCCGGGTGGCGCATTTAAGTTCGATCTCCTCGCCTTTTTGTAGCGGCTCTCCGCTCATCCAGAATACGGTCGCTGTAATGGTATTCGTAACGTGGGGGGAGGTTGCCGGGTCGCAGGCCACTTCGCCCCGGCTAAGTCCCTGTAAGGCGCCGCCTTCTTGCAGAACCAGGCCGATGGATTCGCCGGCGACGGCCTGTTCTTTCTGTCCTTCGAATACTTTTATATAATCCACCGTGGCGGTTTTGCCCAGGGGATGGAACATGATATTCTGTCCGGGCTTGAGGGTGCCGGAGGCCAAACGGCCGACCAGGATTTTTTCGCCGTTCATTTGGTAGATATCCTGGATCGGAAAACGCAGGGGACCGTACTCGGCGGATTCGGCCGGTTCTAATTGATCCAGACCCTCCAGCAGCGTCATGCCGTCGTACCAATCCATCTTGTCACTGCGACGAGCGACATTGTCGCCCGATCGTGCGGCGATCGGAATTACCATCAGGGGCGCCAGTTCAAATTCCTTGAGCCGTTGGGTAATGTCCGATTTCACCTGCTCGAAGCGATCCCGGCTGAAAT
>CAZNQT010000342.1:0-5745 GCA_964574885.1 uncultured Pirellulales bacterium | reverse complement strand
CAGCAGAATCTGACCGACGAGGACGGTCCGTATATCGAGGTGCAAAGCGGTCCGCTGCCGACGCAATCGGATTACGGGTTGCTGGCGCCGCAGGGAGAAGTTTCGTGGCAGGAATGGTGGTATCCGGTGCACGGATTGGGCGAGGGTTTCGAATACGCGACGAAAGATGTCGCGGTACAAAGTTTGCATAAGAACAATCAGCGACAATGGCGCATCATCAGCACGGGTAAATTTCCAGGATCAGTCTGCACGATCCGACAAGGAAATCAGGAATTACTCCGAACGAAATTGGATCTTTCCCCTGCCGATCCACAGTCGGTGAATATACCGGCGACGACTCAAGGATCGGTAACCCTGGACATTCGCAGTCGCCAGGGGCAGATGTTGGCGTCGTTTGCATCTCCGCTGCCGATCCCGAAAGAGACTCCGCCTGAGTTACACCGTTTCTGGGAAAAACCGGACGACCAACTGAGTCTTCAGGAAAAATATCTGAAAGGAGAACGGCTGGACCGGGCGACGAGGCGGCCACAGGCACGAAAGTATTATGAAATGGCGCTGACGGAGGATCCGTTGTATCGGCCGGCGCTGCGGGGTTTAGCGATATTGGACTTTGAGGCGGGGCGGTATGAAACAACGATAGAGCAGTTACAGAAGGCTTTGCAGCGTCAGCCGAATGATGACGGTCTGTCATGGTACTTTCTGGGAATGAGTCATCTGCGCTTAGACCATTTGGAAGAGTCTTTGCGGTGCGCGTATCGGTCGGTGCGCTGTTTCGGTACGGAATCGCTGGGGTATGATCTGGCGGGTCGGGTGTTTATGCGGAAAGGAAATTTTGCGAAAGCCATCCAGGCGTTTCAGAATGCCTTAGCAGAAAAACCCCTCGATCCCTCGACGCAGGATCATTTATTGATAGCCAGGTATACCGCCGGGAAAAACAAAAAGGCACGTCATCTCGCCCGAAAACGACGAGAATCGAATCCAACGGCTTTGATACCTCGAGCAATACTCACCCTGCAAAACGCTAACAAGTTGAAATCATTTAAAAAGGAGGTAACACAATTAACCGGCGAGGTGGAATTTGAAACGATCGAAACGAGTCTGGTCTTTGCTGAGTTGGGATTGTATGAGGAAGCCGGTCGAATCCTCTCGGCGGTTTGCGTGGAGGGAATCCCCCAAAAAGAACGTAGTCCGTTGCCGCTGTATTACCTGGCGTATTATAGCCGGCAGGAGGGTAATTCTGATCAAGCGGACAATTACTTAAAACAGGCGGCACGGACTTATAAAGATTTTGTTTTCGCGTCACGACCGGAAGCGTTGCCCGTATTTCAGTATGCGTTGAAAGAAAATCCCAACGATTCCCATGCCCATCTGCAACTCGGCAATCTCTATGGGAATCTCGGTCGGATAGATGAAGCGGCGTCGCATTGGGAACAGGCCGGCGCCTTGAATCCCAAATTGAGCATCGCGTTTCGGAATCTGGGACTCTATTACTGGTCGGCGGGGAATGATCTGGAGAAGGCGGAAGCGTATTATAAAAAGGCAATTCAAGCTCGTTCGAGCGATCAAACCTTATACCGTGATTTGTCAGAGATATTGATTGCCAATCATAAGCGTCCCGAGGCCATTCGGTTGTTGGAAACCATGCCCTTCGAAAAAATTCGTCGGGCGGATATTATCCTTATCCTGGCACAGGCGTATCGGGATGAGAAGCGATATACCGAATGTCTGGATTTGCTAATGGCGACGCCGTATTTTGTCAACTGGGAAGGCTCGCGGGTAACCTGGAGCATTTTCAATCAAGCTCACCTGGCGCGGGGTAAACAACGGTATGAGGCCAAGGATTACGAGAACGCATTGCAGGATTTCCAGGCGGCGCTGACCTATCCGGAGAATCTGGGCGTGGGTCGGATGAACAAACTGGAAGAAGCGGAAGAATATTACTGGCAGGGCAGGGCGCTTAAGGCGTTAGGCCGGGATGCGGAGGCACGAAAGGCCTGGCAACACGGGGCCGAGGGAGTCGAGGGGTCGGAAAAACAGAATCGGTTCCGAAAGTTATGCCGAAAAGCGTTGTAGTCTCGTTCCTGACGTTGGAGCTTCGGCGAAAACAGTCCTCTCATCAAGTTTTACATTAGATTTACGAAACCCAGGCGGGCCGGTGACAACTTAATTGGTTGTATGAACGTCAGAAATAGTAGTGATAAATCGAGACGGAAATCGCAACCTAAAACGCCGTGGAGGGCTGTAACTATGGTTAAACAAGCAATTTATGTCGGTCTGTTTCTGGGATTGATCGTGGGGATGTTTGTGTATTGGCAGGGGGATTCCGTGAGTCAGGCACAGGCGGAGGAAACAAAACCGGAACTGGACCTGGTAAAAGTAACCCCAGAGGGAGTCCAGGTGGAATTCAATCCGCCCACCTCTCGAACGGGTGTACTGGAAGCGGAACTGTATAAAATCGATGGGACGATGCTGGCCAAGGTCACGCGGCGGCATGACGGTAAGTCGACCAGGATTACCTTTGTCGCCGAAGTCGATGAAAAGGACCTGGCGAACTACTATCTAAAATTTCGTTTCGATCGTGGGGAGAAATTTCAAAAACGCAGCCTTTTCTATCTGGGGGAGATTCTCGAAACGACCGTTCTGGGCCAGAAGGAATTTGTGGCGGGAACGCGGCCGGTGATTCGGATCCTGGTGCGCGACCGGGCGTCGGGGCAGCCGTTGGCAAGTGCGTCGGTTTCCATAGAATTAATCCATAAGGATAAAGTCGTTGCGATGCTCAGTACGAAAAGCGATGCGCGGGGTGAGGTGGCGGCGCCGCTGGAGATACCGGACGAACCCATGAAGAATGCCAAACTCAAGGTGGTCGTAACTACCCAGACCGGCAAGGATACCGTCGAGGAAACGATCCAGGTGCGCAGTCCGATCCGGACGCTATTGACGACGGATAAGCCGTTATATCAACCGGGTCAGACGATTCACATCCGAGCCCTATCACTGGTGCAGCCGTCGATGAAACCGCTGACGAACGCGGAAGTGATTTTCGAGGTGGAGGATTCGAAAGGCAACAAGGTTTTCAAAGTCAGGAAGCAGACGGATAAGTTCGGGATTTCCCATGCGGATTTTGTGCTGGCGAGCGAGTTGAATAAAGGCACGTACAAGGTGCGTGCGATTGCCGCCGGGATGAAACAGGAAAAAAGCGTAACGGTTCAGCGGTACGTACTGCCGAAGTTCAAAGTCAAATTCAAGACGGATCGCAATTTTTATCAGCCAGGGGAACTCGTCAAAGGCGAGATTCAGGTCGATTACTTTTTTGGGAAACCCGTTGCGTCGGGCAAGGTGCAGATCAAGTGTGCCAAGTTCGACGTGGAGTATAAAGAGTTTCAGGTGATCGAAGGCAAGACGGACGAGAAAGGGCATTATGAATTTAAAGTGAAGCTGCCGACGCATTTCGTGGGCCAGCCCCTGGAGGCGGGTAAGGCGTCGGCCAAGTTCGAAGTCAACGTGATCGATACGGCGGATCACAAGGAAACCATCACGAATAATGTTTCCGTCACCGCTGCGCCGATCATCATCGCCGCCATCCCGGAAAGCGGCGAACTGATACCGAACCTCGAAAACAAGGTGTATATCGTAACGACCTATGCAGATTCCACGCCGGCCCCGTGTGAAGTGATCTGGGCGGACAAACAATTCAACCGGGTGCTGCGAACGGATGAAGGGGGCTTTGGCGAGATCACGCTGCAAGGCCCGAAAGACGGCAGTGTGAAACTGAACCTGCACGCCAAAGATGACAAGGGCAACACGGGCGGCGCCAGTGTCGAATTAAAGGTTAAGAAGCAGCAAGATGATGATTCCATTCTGCTGCGAACTGATAAGAGTTTATATAAGGTAGGGGATCGTGTGGAACTATCGGTCTTTTCCACGAAAAAGACCGGCACGGTGTATATCGACGTTATCAAGGATCAGCAAACCTATCTGACGCGGACGCAGGATCTGCGGGATGGAAAAGCGTCGGATCGTTTGACGGTCGATGCGACGCTGGCAGGGACGGTGCAGAGCAATGCGTACGTAATCGGAACGAACGGGGTAATCGTGCGGGATCGGCGATTGATCATAGTCGATCCGGCGAACGATCTGAGCATTGCGGTGAGCAGTAACCAGGAGACGTATCTGCCGGGCGGCGAGGCGAAGCTGACGTTTCGCGTAAAAGATAAGCGCGGACGGGGCGTGGCATCAGCACTGGGAGTCATGGTGGTTGATGAAGCAGTATTCGCCTTACAGGAGATGCAGCCGGGCCTAGAGAAGGTATATTTCTATCTGGAAAAAGAGATTGCTACGCCGCGCTATGAGATTCACGGCTATGAGCTGGATCAATGTCTGCCGACGCCGGTCCCGACGCCCATGCCGAGAATCAAACTGGAGAAGCTCGAGAGTCGGCGGGACACGGCGGCGAAGGTATTATTCGCGTCGGCCAAGGGCGTGGGCGAGTATCCGCTGCACGTGAATACCTATAAACGAGATAACAAGGCGCTGGCGTTTCAACAAAAGATGGCCCAACAATTGATGCCAAAATATCAGAAGATCGTCAAGGCGCTGGCGGAACTCTCGAAGGAACTAAAAAAAGATAAAAACAAACGACGCAAGGAAGGCGCGGACTTGCAGTTGCTCATAAGCAAAAGCTATCTGTCGCAACAGGATGCCGAGGATCCCTGGGGTACGATGATGAAGATCAGCGGCGGCAACTGGTGTCAGAGCTGCCAGAATTATCACGGATTCGTACTGGCCTCGGCGGGATTGGACGGCGTGTGGGATACAGCCGACGATACCGCCGCTCCCTTGAACGAATTTTTACGCCGAAATGGCTTTGGCATGATGGGCGGCATGGGCGGATTCGGCGGTAGAGCTCGTCAATTCCGTGCGGTAGGCATGGCAGAAAATTTTGCTATGGATGCTGCTGAGATAGCGCTACCGGCAGCGGCGCCGATGGAAAAGAAAATGGCGAAATCCGAGCTCTCCGTTACTCGTCCGGAATCGGGAAGAGGTAAGAAAGACGGCGCTGAGCCGATTCGCATTCGGCAGTATTTCCCGGAGACGCTGTATTTCAATCCGGCGGTGATTACCGATGGTTCCGGTCGGGCGGTTTTGAACGTACCGCTGGCGGATTCCATTACCACGTGGCGACTGACCACGATGGCATCGTCGGCCAAGGGGCAGCTTGGCTCGACCACCGCGGGTATCCGGGTCTTCCAAGATTTCTTCGTGGATATTGATTTTCCAGTAGCCCTGACCCAAAACGACGAAGTGCACGTACCAGTAGCGATCTATAATTACCTGAAAACGAATCAGAAGATTCAATTGACGGTCACTAAGGAAGACTGGTTCGAGTTGAAAGGACTGGGCGAGAAAACCGTGACATTGGCGCCGGGCGAGGTGCGGGCGGTGTATTTTCCGATCGTGGCAAAGAAGATTGGTTTCCAGAAATTTACCGTAACCGCGCGCGGCACCCGCAAGAGCGACGCGGTCGCACGGTCCGTGGAAATTGTACCGGATGGCAAAGAACACCTGCTCAGCGAGAGCGGCCGACTGGAAGGCGCGGTTACCCATACGATCACGATACCGAATGGATCGATCGAGGATGCAAGTAAGATTTTCGTCAAGGTGTATCCGGGCGTGTTGAGCCAGGTCGTCGAAGGTTTGGACAAGATGCTGCGGATGCCGTTTGGTTGTTTCGAGCAGACCTCCTCG
>CAZNQT010000341.1:0-5755 GCA_964574885.1 uncultured Pirellulales bacterium | reverse complement strand
CGTCTCCACCAAGACCGGCGCAGAGGAACCGGATCGGTGTAATAACGGCCTGGGCCTGTCGATCTGCAAAGACATTGTCGATTCCTATAACGGCTCGATTACCGTCGATAGCACGCCCGGCCACGGCGCCACATTTATCGTCACCCTCCCCACCGAAACGGACACACACAAAACAATTTGAATTTAAATCGTCTTATCCAGTCGTTTTCGGGCGATCACTCCCAAAAATCAAACAATCCCAGTCTTGTAATAACCGATTTAAATCAATATAATATATTGATGACATCCCGAAGCGGAGGAGAAATCTGCTAACATGCCAATATCGCCATAAGTCATTTAGGTATAGTAGCTTATGTGCAAGTTCCGGTCTCTAGCTCCGGGTTATGCGGAGGAAAGATGAATACCGCCAAGCGAACCGCCCTATTATTCTGTTGGATATGCTGTCTTTTCCTGTCGGGAATCGTGGCTATAGAGCCGCAGTTCAGTTTCGGGATGAGTCTGGGTCAAATCGCTCCCAACGTTTCCCTAAGGGATCTTGATGGGCGTCTGGTACAACTGCGGGACTTAGCAGAACGAAATACTTTACTTGTTTTCGGCAGTACGAGCTGCCGAGCCTGTGAGGAGTACCTACCGGTACTGGAAACCATCCGGGGAGCCTATACCGAAGAAGAGTTACCCATTTATTTTATCGCAGTTCGGGAAACAGCGGCAACCGTAAAGAATTTTATTCGTGACAGAGAAATTTCTTATCCGGTGTTAATCGACAAAACCGGTTTGGTCGCCGCGAAATTTCATATTCAGGGCGTACCGACGGCGATTTTTCTCGATGCGCAGAGGACGGTGCGCTTTCAGGGTAAGCCGGACCTAAAGACAATTCGCGCTTTAATCGCAGGTAAATCTGTAACAAATCCTCATGTCGAAAAAGGACCCTTCGATGCCCGTGCACGATTTTCACAACTTCCGGTTGCCGCGAAAGAGGGTACACGACGATTTATTGTTGAGCTTGATGAACCCACCTGGCAATCGAGTAATCTTCCACCGGTTGAAGTGAATTCCCGCCGCACACAGCTTCGTCAGATAATGCGCATACTCGGTGGACGAATCATTTATAATTACGGTCGCTGGAAAAATCGTATCGTCGTCGAAATGCCGAATAAATTGATTGATAATCTGGCGGAACTGCCGGGGTTGAAGCATTTCCAGGAAGATCCGAAAGTGCATGCCCTCTTGGAGGATTCGGTGTATCAGATTAAGGCCGACTATGCCTGGAGCAACGCCATCACCGGCGAAGGCATAACCGTCTGCGTGGTCGATACCGGCATCGACTACACGCACCCGGATTTACAGAACAAGGTGATCGCCCAATACAATTTTGCCTACGATACCGACGACGCCATGGACGACAACGGACACGGCACTCATTGTGCGGGGATCATCGCCTCGCAGGGACCGGTCTATCGCGGAGTGAGTTACGATGTAGCGCTGATGGCGGCCAAGGTCTTGGATGATCAGGGCTCCGGATATGCCTCGGACGTGATTCTCGGTATCAACTGGGCCGTAGCGCAGGGCGCGGACGTCATCAGTCTCAGTTTAGGCGAAGGACAATATCCGGGCGCCTGTGACTCTACGGATTTAGCCCAGGCTGTCAATGATGCGGTAGATGCCGGCGTCGTTGTTGCCTGTGCGGCCGGCAACGATGGGAATCCCAATGCGATGGTGGCGCCGGCTTGTGCCTCGAAGGTCATTGCCGTTGGAGCCGTGGATAAAACCGATGCCATTGCCTCCTATTCGGATGGCGGTCCGGAATTGGATGTGGTCGCTCCCGGCGGCGATACGCTCGGCGGGACCAATTACCCCGAGATCGTTTCGTGTTTCAGTACCCAAGTCGCTAACAATCCGTATTACTGCCTGTATTATCTGCTCGACCAGTGTTACGATTATTTGTTCACCGTCGATGGGTCTCGCTATATTCGCGCGGTGGGCACATCGATGGCCTGTCCGCATGTGGCGGGAGCAGCCGCCTTAATGCTCTCGGAAAATTCTCAGCTCACGCCCAGCCAGATCAAATCCCTGCTGGAACAAAACGCCGACGATCTGGGAGCAGTCGGTTGGGACAACGTCTATGGCTGGGGGCGTATCAATCTCGAACGCACGCTCGACAATTTACCGGCGGAAACCTCCGAATTGACGGTTACCATTACCGAACCCAATGCGGTCGATACCTTCGTCGTAGATAATCCGTTTGCCCTGGAAGCAGTGGTCAGTTGTTTTGGCGGAGACGGCTGCGGCGATGTCAATGTCTATGCGCAATACTGCGAGGGACTGGACTGCGATGATTTCGTCGATCTGGGTGAATTCACAACCCTATCGACGTTAGACGACAATCCCGTGAACCTCGGCAACCTCAGCGGCATCGTACTGGAAAACGAGGCGCCGGTTCTTTTCGACGCTCATACGACATACGATCAATCCGAAGCGGACTATACCAAAGAACTTTCCCCGCCGATTGCGTACATCGGCTCCACAATGCAGTCACAATATAATACCGGGGACCTGGAGCCTGGCGACGGACTTGGCGCTATCGGAAATGACGTGGAAAAACTCTACGAATTCGAACTTCCCGCCGGTACGATCAACCGGATCAAAATCCACATGGAACATTATCTGGTACTGGATTTGGACCCGCCGGATGCGGGCTGGGATATCTATACCTCGAACGCGAACGGCGATCTGTTGCACCTGATTGGTTCCGACGATCCCAACGACGGTGGCGGCGGCTATCCCCCCCCGCCGGATACCTGGATCACCTCGCAAGAGACGTCGATTCTGGATGATCTCAATGCCGGCGGTACGAATTATATTAAAATCGTATCTCACGGGGTAGGATCGGACGACTGGCTGACTTTCAATGATATTGCCGTTATCGTCGATTATGCCATCGATCCGGCCAACGACGAGGTCCATCATTATTACCTGCAACTGGATTTAAGTCCGATCGATCCGAATCACGAAATCACCGCCGCCCGGTTGGAACTGGAAATCGCCCAAGCAGCCGGCGGCGGTATCGGCCAAGTCTATCTCGTCGATAATGGATTGGCTTCGACGGATTCTGCGGAAACCATTCACACGGTTGGCAATACCAATTATTCCAGCTTGCTCAACCCCATTAAGACCTTTACCTGCGATAATCCGGGAACAATCAGTTTGAACATTAAAGGAGCGGTTCAGGAGGCGCTGGCCGCCGCTCAATCCACACTCGCATTACAGATACGCGAGTTGAACAACGATCAGTTATTCGCTATCTACGGTAGCGACGATTCGCACGGTCCCGTTTTGACTGTTTCACAGAAATATGAAGCTACGTCTCAAAGTATGCCATCAGGCGCCCTCTCGGAAAATACCGGGAATCTACAAATCCTGAGCAGCCCCGGCCCTTATTCAGTTGTTTATGACACGGTGGTTGCCAAAGACCTTTCGGACCCGAATTTTTCTTATGCGAAATTCGACACGCCGGACGTAGCCCCCATCGGCGCCGAAACCGCCGCCGAATTCAACACCGGCGACCTGGAAGAACAGGATATGGTCGGCGCCATCGGCGAGGACGTGTATGCCTATTACAATTTCGAGATTCCCTCCGGTACGATTGCCAAAATTTCGATCCGAATGGAACACTATCTGGTGCTGCAATGGGATCCGCCGGATTCCGGTTGGTATATTTATACCTCGAACGCCAATGGCGACGAGTTACATTTAATCGGCGATTGCATTCCCGCCGAAGGCGGCGGCGGTGCGGATCCGTCTCCCGACTGCTGGTGGGTGTCCGCCGATCCGACGATACTAGCTGACCTCAATCCCGGCGCCACGAACTATATTAAATTGGTTTCGCATGACGTCGGGTATGATGACTGGCTTACCTTCAACGATATCGAAGTAATTATCGAGTACCAAGTGAACCCGGACGAGGACAATATTTATCGTTATTACCTCAAGTTTGACATCTCCGATCTACCGCCGGATTCGGAGATTGATTCGGCGATTTTGAATCTCTACGTGCACGATCCTATCGCCGGCGGCGTTGGGGAGATTCACGTTGTGAACAATACCTACGACGCTCCCACCGGGGCCTATACCATCTACCACGCCGTGGACGCCGAGTATTCCAATCTGGTCAATCCGTTCAAGACCTTTAGCGGCGGCGAAAGCGGTTTGCAGCGAATGAATATTAAACCGGCCCTGGAGGATGCCGTAGAAAGCGGCAGCGGTTATCTGGGCCTGCTCATCACGGAGCAGCAGGAAAATTCCCTGTTTACGCTCGACGGTTCCGCCGGCGCGAATCCGCCCGAACTGGAAGTCTATCTGAAATCCGGCGCCGGAACCGGTACGGCACGCTGGAACCTCAAGCCCATGAACGAGGGGCTTTACACTCTCCGGGTCCTCACTACCGGCGCCAGCGGAGTGGAGGCTGCCTCCGACGCCGTTACCATCCGGATCTTAGATCCGAATCGACCGACTATCCACAACGTTGATTGTCTTATCGACGGGATCTGGAAGGATTGCTCACAAGCGAAGTTTGGCGACACGATACAAACCATTCGCGTTGAGGCCACCGATCCGCAGGAAATCCCCACCGTACATCTGAAACTGAAAAACATCCCGGACAACCATACCTTCGTGGATAGCCCGGCTGCGTACGACGGCAGTTACTTTACCTACAGTCCGAACGTACTCATTAACGATAGCGGCGACTGGCAACTCGAGGTGCTCTGTACGGATTCGGATTCTAACTCGGACCAGAAAACCATCAACTGGCTCGTTCCCTGGGGGCGCCTGACCGGTTCGCTTCTTAGCCCCCCCTCCGGCGTCAATGTGCCCAAGAGCTCCAAAGTTACGTTCACCGCCAGCGTTCAATGCCTTGACGGCGAGTGTCCGGATGTTCAAGTAAGTATCGCTCATAATAAACCGGTCGAGCGTAAATTCGACGACGGTTCCGCTGAAACCTACGGTGAGGTCGGCGATCCCGAAGGGTTTATTGCCGTCCGGTTGGCACCGAATCGGTATCCTGCCAAATTGAAAACCGCCCGGGTTTACATCTTCGACGAGACGACCTACCCCTTTGAATTGCACATCTGGGACGATAACGGCTCGGGAGGCGAACCGGGCACGGAAATCCTGACTCCCCCACTCATACTCGATCCGATCGTACCGTCGGGCCCTGCCGATCCGAACGTCAACTGGTTTGACGTGGACCTGTCGGAACGCAATATCATCATAAACAGCGGTGCGATCTATATCGGTTGGCAGCAAATCGGCAGTCAAAACAATCAGGTGGGATTCGATATCGACCTCGTAAATCCATCGGGTAATACCTGGGGAGCTATACCATTCCTGGGGCAATTATTCTGGTTCCAGTTAACCGACTTCTGTGATCCCGTGGGCTGTGAAACGGATATTTTGTCCTGTACCTGTGGCGACATTATGATTCGGGCCTTTTTCGTCGATCCGGATACGTATGAAGGCTATCTTCCCGATAAGGCCGGTCCGGCCCCGCTCTACGTTCCAACAGAAAATCCCGCCGATTGCGGTGATATGAAGCCGAACGATATATGCGAAAAAAATATTGAGGTCTATGCCGTCGGCGCCGTGGGCGAAGTGGCGCGGCCTTATGCTGTATTCCACAATAACTACAGCCTCTATGAAACCGATACGATTACGGTAAACATCACGCCGCCGGTCAATCCCTGCCAGGGGGTGAATC
>CAZNQT010000340.1:0-5757 GCA_964574885.1 uncultured Pirellulales bacterium | reverse complement strand
ACGCTGAACAGTTGCATTCTGTGGGATAACCAGGCGACGGAGGTAGAAGGCAAAACGATCTCGGTGCAGTACTCGGACGTGAAAGGCGGTTACAGCGGGACGGGTAACCGGGCGGAAGATCCGCAATTTGTGGATCCGAATACGGGCGACTATCATCTGCGCTGGAGTTCTGTGTGTGTGGATACGGGCGATCCGGGGTACGAACCGACCTTGGAGGATGTCGATATTGACGGGGAGCCGCGAGTAATGCGGGGCAATCGGGTGGATATGGGCAGCGACGAGGTCGGGCCGAAACAGGCGGATTATACCCGCAACGGGAAGATCGATGCGCTCGATCTGTGGGTATTCCTGAATTCCTGGTTGACAACTGAGGGAGAACCGAATTGGTACGTACTGTGCGATCTTCATGAGGATCAGCAGATTAATATTCTGGATTATGGACATTTTGCGGCGGACTGGCTATGGGAGGCGGATTGGTACGAGGAAGAGAATTGACGAATGTCGAAACCAAAATGACGATTTAATGACGGATAACGAATGACGAATTAAAAAACCTCTGTTCCTAGATAATCAAGAATCTTCGAACCGGTTCCTTGGCGTATTCCTCACCTATAAATTCTAGTCTCGAAATCCGAAACAAATTCAAAGGATCGAAATTCAGGTTTTAGAAATATGATAGCCATAGATTGTACGGCACGACCTCAAGGCGACAACTCAAAGGGGATTATGTCATACGAAGGATGGAAGAGAAACCGTAATAATATTTATTTTTGGAGGTTGCGTTTTCGCTTATTGGGCTACCAGCGGGCAAGGCGAACGACCGGTTAAAATCTTGCCGGCAGTCCGAACGCGTTAAACGCCGTTGTATGGAAAAATCCCGGTCGCTGACGTCGGCGGTGCATTCATAAATTGTAGGTACAGGGTGTTCGCCTCACCCGCTTTGCAGCGTGGGCTTTCTCATCGCAGGATTTATCATCAAAGGCTTTTTCTTGACAAGGGATGGATAGGGGGGATAATACCCTATTTATGTGTATCGGAGGCAGCGGGAATTGTCGGGGGATACCGGCGTAAGTGTTTTTCTTTACGAGATTTAGAGAGTAGATGGAGGTCTGGGATGAACCAGAAACCGAATGCGGTGGTGGCGCAGTCGGGCGGTCCGACGGCGGTAATTAATGCGAGCGTCTGCGGAGTGGTGCAGGAGGCGCTTACGTCGGGCAGGATCGGAAAGGTGTATGGAGCGATCAACGGGATTTTGGGGGTACTGAAGGAGGAGTTGTTTGATATCGGGGCGGAGGGCAAGCGGAAGGTCAATGAACTGAAGCGTTGTCCGGCGGCGGCGTTCGGATCGTGTCGGTACAAGCTCAAATCGCTGGACGAGAACCGGGCGGACTACGAACGGATTCTCGAGGTGTTCCGGGCGCATGAAATTCATTATTTTTTCTACGCCGGCGGGAACGACTCGATGGATACGTGCGATAAGGTGAATACGCTGGCGGCGGATATGGAGTATCAGTTGACCTGTATGGGAGTGCCGAAGACGATCGATAACGATCTGGCGTTTACGGATCACTGTCCGGGGTACGGCAGCGTAGCGAAATACGTGGCGACGTGTGCGATGGAAGCAGGCAAGGATACGGAGGCGTTGTACACGACGGACACGTGTACGATTCTGGAGGTAATGGGTCGGAATGCGGGCTGGATCGCCGCAGCGACGGGCCTGGCGGCACGCGGGCCGGAGGATGCACCGCATCTGATCTATCTACCGGAAGCGGCGTTTACGTTCGAGCAATTGATCCGTGATGTCAAAGAAGTGCATGATCGGTTAGGACGGGTGTTTATCGTCGTGGGTGAAGGAATCAAGGACGCGGAAGGGAATTATGTAACAGCGGATAGCGGGGCGTTCGGCAAGGATAGTTTTGGCCATCAGCAGCTCGGGGGGGTGGCGGATATGTTCAAGGTGGTGATCGAGAAGGAGGTGGGCATCAAGGCCCGCTGGAACAAGCTCGGCACTAATCAACGCAGCGCAATGCACTTTGCGTCGCAGACGGATGTGGATGAAGCGTGGCTGTGCGGTTCGACAGCGGTCAAACAGGCGTTAGCGGGCGTGAACGGAAAGATGGTGATGCTGATCCGGGAAGGGAACGGCGAGTATAGATGCACGACGGGGCTGGCGGAATTGAACGACGTGGCGAACGGCGAAAAGAAAGTGCCGCGTGAATATATCAATGAGGCGGGTAATCATATTACCGAAGCGATGAAAGATTACGTGCGGCCTTTGGTGAGAGGCCAGGTCAAGGTCAAGGTGGCCGATGACGGATTGCCGGAGTATGTGCGGTTTACTCGGAAACCGGTGAAGACAAAGTGTGCGAAGTATATGTAGTGAATAGTGGATAGAAAAAGTAAAAAGGTAAAAATTAAAAGGTAAAATGGAATCCAAAATCCAGGAGTCAGAATTCAGAATTTAGCGACGAAGGAAATTTTTTCGTAGGTTGTGTTTAGGTGATTGAAAATAGCAAACGAGATAGAAATTATGGATGAATTATTCAGTGTAAAGGATAAGGCGATCGTGATTACGGGGGGTGCGGGCGTGTTATGCAGTGCGATGGCCAGGGCGTTGGCGCAGCGCGGGGCACGAGTATGCCTGGTGGATTACGATGTGATGCGAGCGAACGAAGTTTGTAAAGAGATCGAGAAAGACGGCGGCTTTGCGCTGCCGGTCCATGCCAACGTCCTGGAAAAAAAAGCGCTTGAGGAAGCGTTTTTCTGCGCCGAAGAGAGTCTGGGGAACATCGACGCCTTAATTAACGGGGCCGGCGGGAACAAGAAGGAGGCGACGTGTGCGCCGCCGAAGACGTTTTTTGATTTGCCGGCCGATGCGCTGCGTTGGGTGTTTGATTTGAACTGTATCGGGACGATCCTGCCGAGCCAGGTGTTCGGCAAATACTTTGCAGATAAGGGCGCAGGGGTAATTCTTAATATTGCATCGATGAATGCGTATCGGCCGTTGACGAATATTGCAGCGTATTCGGGAGCGAAGGCGGCGATCGTGAACTTTACGCAATGGCTGGCGGTGTATATGGCGCAGCGGCACTCGCCGAATATCCGGGTGAATGCCATCGCGCCGGGCTTTTTCCTGACGCAGCAGAATCATTTTCTGTTGATCGATGAAAAGACCGGCGAACAGACGCCGCGCGGCAAAACGATCATCGATCATACGCCGATGGGGCGGTATGGGGACCCGGCGGACCTGGTCGGCGCCACGATCTGGTTATTAAGCGATGCGGCGAAATTTGTAACGGGAACGACGATCCCGGTGGACGGGGGATTTTCGGCATTCAGCGGAGTGTAGAATGAGTGGTCAGTGGCCAGTGGTGAGCGGTCAGGAAAAAAAATATCAAAAATCAAATAGCAAAAAGCAAAATTACATATTAAAAACCAAAAAGAATGGATCAGCTTGGTTAGGTGAAGATAAAAAGTAGTATTTACCAGGGAGAAGATTATGACGAATGATCCGGCGCAGCCGTTGAAGGATTTTCAACCGCAGCATGATTTTTTTGTGGGGATCGACTCCGATGGGTGTGCGTTCGATACGATGGGGATCAAACAGCGGGAGTGTTTTTGTCCGTGGCTGATCGGGTATTTCGGTTTGCAGCCGGTGGCGCTGGCCGCGCGGGAGTGCAAGGATTTTGCGGATTTGTTTTCGAAAACCCGGGGCGCGAATCGGCATAAGACGTCGAAGCGGATCATTGCGGAGTTGCTGCCGACGCACCCAATGACGAAGGCACGGAAATTTCAGGCGCCGGATTATCCGCATTATTTTGCGTGGGTGGATGATCCGAACAGTCTGCTGAGCAATGACGGATTAAAACAGGCGATTACGGCGGCGCAGGATCCGGAGGCGAAAGAGGAACTGGAACTGGTGCTGGCGTGGAGCGAGAAGGTGAACGAGTCGATCGCGCAAATCGTCAAGGGGATGCCGCCGTTTCCATATGTGCGGGAAAGTCTGGAGAAAATGAAGGATAAGGCGGATATGATCGTGGTGTCACAGACGCCGACGGAGGCCCTGACGCGCGAATGGCAGGAACACGATATTGATCAGTACGTGGAGATAATCGCCGGGCAGGAGATGGGTACGAAGACGGAGCATATCAAATATGCCGCGGTCGGGAAGTATCCGGCGGATAAAATTCTTATGATCGGGGACGCGCCGGGGGATATGAAGGCGGCGAAGTCGAATCAGGCGTTGTTTTTTCCGATCAATCCGGGTAACGAGGAGGCTTCGTGGCAGCGATTATATGAGGAGGCGTTTGATAAGTTCGTCAGCGGGGAGTATGCCGGCGAATACGAAGCGAAACTCATCGCGGAGTTCGATGCGTGTCTGCCGGAGAAGCCGCCGTGGATGCTGAGTAAATGAGTAGATGAGTAAAAGAGAATGAAGAGTGTGAATGATTATTTCGTAGAGCGTTATTCATGGTGATATATCGAGAGAATAAAGAGGAAGGGATAAGTGAGCAGCAGGCGTTGGAGGCGGTGCGGGAATTTTTTGCCGCGCATGATTATACGAGGAAACGCTTGGTCCTGCTGGTGCCGGATAATACACGGAGCGGGCCGATCGGGGAGGTATTTCAGATGATCTTCGACTGCGTCGGCGCCGAGGCGGCGGCGCTGGATATTCTGGTGGCGTTGGGGACGCATCAGCCGATGAGCGAAGAGCAAATCTGTCAACGGTTGACCATATCGTTAGAAGAGCGGCGAACGAAGTACGGCAAGGTGAACTTTTTCAATCATGAATGGGAAAAGCCGGAAACGTTTACGAATCTCGGGACGATTTCCGCAGCAGAGATTGGCCGGATCAGCAACGGACTATTTCACGAGGAAGTGCCGGTTGCGATCAACAAGCTGATTTTTGACTATGATGAGTTTTTCATTCTGGGGCCGGTGTTTCCACACGAGGTGGTGGGTTTTTCCGGCGGGCACAAATATGTTTTTCCTGGCATTGCGGCGGATGAGATCATTCACTTTTATCATTGGCTTAGTGCGGTAATTACGAATCCGAAGATTAACGGGACGAAATGGACGCCGACCCGGGCGGTGATCGAACGGGCGGCAGAGTTTATCACCATGCCGCGTAAGTTGTTTGCCGTGGTGGCGGCGAACAATCGATTTCACGGGATTTATATTGGCGACGTAAAAGAAGCGTGGTCCAAAGCGGCCGACATGTCCGATCAGGTGCATATTACCTACCTGGATCGAACCTTTCATACGGTGCTGGGGATCACGCCGACGATGTATGACGATCTATGGGTGGGCGGTAAGGTGATGTATAAGCTGGAGCCGATTCTGGCGGACGGCGGGATGCTGATTATTTATGCGCCGCATATCGCGGAAGTATCCTATACGCACGGGAAGGCCCTGGATAAGATTGGCTATCATACGCGGGATTACTTTTTAAATCGTACGGACGAATTTCCCGGTATCGGTCGTGGGGTGATTGCCCACAGCACCCATGTTAAGGGGATCGGTACATATAAGATCGGTGTGGAAAAACCGAGAGTCAATGTGATTCTGGCTACGGGGATACCGAAAGAACGGTGCGAGAAAATCAATTTGGGATATATGGATCCGGCGCAAATCAACATCGCCGATTATGAAGGCAGAGAAGATGAGGGAGTATTGGTGGTGCCTCACGCCGGCGAGCAGTTGTATAGGCTATCGAGCGGTGAGATTCCGGATATAGACATGCTATAAGAATGACGA
>CAZNQT010000339.1:0-5759 GCA_964574885.1 uncultured Pirellulales bacterium | reverse complement strand
GCACTAGGACAGACAAACGCCCTGGTGCATACATCTTCATATCGAACGAGCAGGAACAGACAACTGCCCACACTGGAAGTCACGTCCCACTGGTTCCTTTCGGGAAACAGCGGCTGATCTTTGCTCTCCCACTCCTTCCAGGCATAACGACCATCGTTAGAAGGATACAAAGGCAGGGCGGGCTTACCGAAGGAACTGCCGTTATTAACATGAAAACTTCGGGGACTCTGATCGTTATAGTCATTATGGTACATCGCCGTGGCGTTCCCCAGTCCGCGCAGTTGACTGGCACATTTGACACGATTGGCCATCTCACGGGCTAGCGATATAGGGCCAAGTTTTGTTCCTTTGGCTTTCTGCCACCACATCTTAAACGTACCGGTTTTTGCCTTTCGCTTTTCTTTCTCAACATTCGAACCACTCAAAGGCAGCACGAACAACAGTACTAGAAAGACCATCACTACCACCACTACCAATTCCGTTAGCGTAAATCCTTTATCCCTACTCATTTTCAATCCTTTCGCTTTGAAGTTATCCCGGCTTCACCGGGGACGTAACGCCACAAGAGTGCCACGGCTGTGTCAGTCGTGCTACTCTGACGGTAGGCCAATAGCGCAAACCACGGCCAGGATGGCCGTGGCACACTTTTAGGAAGGACGCCAATACAAATTCCTATGCGATTCAATTACCCAAATAGGCATCGTTCCTATCGGCTGAAAACAATCCTTTGCCCCATTTGCCGATCTTTTTATCAACGGGGCTTACCGAATCATCCCAACGGGTATAGATGTTATCGCCGTCGATTCCCACCGTCGGCGTCTCGTACCGTTCAACGTGACCGCCCGCAAACAGGACATTCTGCGCTTCGGTTCCATGATTATTCGAGTTACCATGTCCTTCGTTCGATCCCAGTTTATCGCCCCGATCGATCCAGAAGCCGGTGCTTTTATAATTCGGTCCTGTGTTGGTATACGGTTTCTCGCTGAACGTCTCCGTATCAAACTTGTTACTTTGATCGGCCAGGAAGGGAATACCCGATGGCGAAGAATCATTCAGCGGATTTTCCCAGGGATCGTTCATCGAATAACTCAGATTAAAACCACTCTGGAAATCATTTGTATCCGACCAATCCTCCATTAAAGGATTCAATTCCATCGCAACCTGCATATCCATCTCTTCGGCATTCTTATCACTGGGACATACAAAGGCTTTTGGGTGCACATCCTCATACTTGACCAGCAGAAACAGACACCCCCCACTGTCGGCTGCTTGTCCCAATCCTTCCAGGTCGGATCGTACCAGCGGGAATACATGTTTGATCCTTTGGCATTATACCACCCGGTCCCAAATCCCGCTTTTACCACCATATCCGACCAAACAATCGGATATTTATCATTAAAATCATAATGATACATTGCTAATGCGTTGCCTAGTCCCCGGAGTTGACTGGCACATTTTACTCTATAGTCCGGAGGTTCATAATCATACAATACCGGAAGAATTATCATTAAAGCTACAAAGACAGTAACAAAAATAATGATCAGTTCCGTTAATGTTATCACGTTCCTATGTTTCATGTTAGACTCCTGCCAAGCATGATATTGTATGGATAAGATCACATTGGGTATTCAGCCAGGCAGACTACTATATTATAACCGATACTATCGAGAAACGCAAACGGATTTGAATGTCATTTCTATCCCTTGGATCGGCGGAGGGGGTCGGCTTTTTCCTTGCGGAGATAGCGCAGGTCCACGAATTCGTAACGGTTCAACGTATTGTATCGCTTGTGGGAGCGATAGAGATGTATTAATTTGGTCACCAGGGGGGCTTCGAAGTATGGCCGTTCGCGGTTCTTGGCGGCGCCCCAGCGGATTTCGGTGTCGTCGGTGGTATAGATCACCAATTGCGATTCCCCCTTGGCGATTCGTTCTTCGAAATTGCTGACGTCCATCACCTTCAGTTCCGACCAGAGCTGATCTTCCCGCGGCATCTGCTCATCGGTTTTACGGATCTCTGTGAGCACTTCGATTCCCGCCAGCAGCGGCTTCGACGTGAAACTCATCCCGGGCTGGATGGTCTTGGGCGTATCACCTTGTAAGCGAACCAGGTGCATCCACCCTTCCAAAGGAACCGCCGGCAGCACCATGCCCTCGACATCCACATAATAACACAATTTGGGATTGACCAGAATGTACGCGATCGGTTGACGCAGTTCACAGTCGATTTTCAACAGGCCGTCATAACGTTTACGCAGACTGTTGATTTTTTTTACCCAGGGATTCTGTGCCAGATTCGCATTCCAGGTCTTGACCAGCTCGGGATCGGAAAAATCAACATCCTGCCGAATTTTCGTGGACAGACATACCTGACGGATAAGATCGTGACTGGCCCAACGCGGCGGATCCTCCAACTCGACCTTCCATTTGACCTGCCGCTCACGATTCACCTGCTGCACATATCGCTCGAGAAAACTGAATCCGAAACCAATCACCATCGCCAATATCGCCAACAGGACTACTATCCCCAGTTTTTTCTTCATCCAGCCCACATGTTGCGATTGCCAGATTTGGCCAATACGCTCCGCCAGCCCCGGACCCGCGGTTTTTTTGTTTGTTTTTTTACGTTTTTTCGTAGCCATAGATCCTATATCGACCGCTTCCATGCCATTCGTACAATCTTGTCGCACAATTGGGCCATATTCATACCCGCTCGCCCGGCGGCCTTGGGAAGCAGGGAATGATCCGTAAATCCTGGTATAGTATTGATTTCCAGCAGGTAAGCGCGCTCCTGAGAGTCCATCAGGAAATCGACGCGGCCAAAATCGCGACAACCCAGGACAGCGAAGGCCTTTTCCGCATCCTCCTGGAGGATTTTCAGGAATCCTTCGTCCAGTCCCATCTCGAACAGATATTCGGTGCTGTCATCGAGGTATTTGGCCTGGTAGTCATAAAACGCCTGCTTCGGTCTGATCTCCAGTACCGGCAGCGCCCGCCCGGCGAGAATTCCCACCGTCAACTCCCGCCCCGCGATGAATTGCTCGATCAGACAATCGCCGTACTCGGTGAGGGACTGGACAACCGCCCGGTTGGCCTCTTCCTCGTGCTGTACGATCACCACTCCGACGCTGCTGCCCTGACAGTTCGGTTTAACGACACAAGGAATCCCAATCTGTTCCAGGGCCGCTGTGATTACCGGTTTTCTTTCTCGCGGATTTTCCAGATTTTCATTTAAGGCTGGAATTAATACCGATTCGGCAGTGTCTAAACCGGCCTGGATGAAAGCCGTTTTGGACCGAAATTTATCCATCGCCAAACGAGAACTGACCGAATCACTACCGGCAAACGTGAAATTACGTTTTTCGAGAATTTCCTGCAATACACCGTCTTCGCCGAACGTGCCGTGCAGTACGGGGAATACCAGATCAAATTGATGGTCGTCGAGCGCAGACAAATTGTCCGGTGCGATGTCGGCTTCGATCACGGCGTGGCCGGCGTTACGTAAAGCCGCCGCGACCGCTGCGCCGCCGGCGAAACTGACTTCACGTTCCGCACTCGGACCGCCGCGCAGAACCAGTATGGTTAACTTATCTGAATCGGAATTCGCCCCTGCAGACCAATTTTGCAATCCATTTTTATTCTCGCCGTCCCTGGCCATATTTCCCCGATTTTTATAATACTAAAACTCTTATTTTCTGAGAACTGGGAACTGAGAACTGTTTCTATTCCCAAACGTCGATCTCTAATTCCAGTTCCACATCGAATCGATCCCGTACCCTATCTTTGATAATCTCGATCAATTGCAGCACATCCTTACTGGTAGTATTGTCACGGGCCTCGATAAAATTGGCGTGTTTCTCGCTGATACACGCCCCGCCGACGCTATGTCCTTTCAAGCCCACTTTATCGATCAAGGCGCCCGCGGACAAGGCGCGGGGATTTTTAAATACACACCCGGCGCTGCGACTGTTCATGGGCTGCGAATTTTTCTTCAGCACCCACACTTCCCGGATCAGTTTACTGATTCGTTCGGGATCCTCCGGCGTTAAAGCAAATTCCGCTGCCAAAATGAATTTGGCGATGATGTTGGTCATACGGTAGCTGAAATATATATCCTCTCTCTGGCGTTCGAAGTCAAAGGCGCTGCTGTCCATGACCTTAACCGACTGACACACGCTGCCGATATCGCCGAATCGCCCGCCGGCATTGATTTTCACCGCTCCGCCGACCGTGCCGGGTATTCCGACCAGGCACTCGACGCCGCTGAGTCCCTCCTGGGCACAACGCCGCACCAAGTTACTCAGACTCACTCCCGCTTCGGCGCGGACGGTATCGCCTTCGATGGCGACCTTGCCGAAATGCTTATAAAATATCTGGATCACGACGCCATTGACGCCCTCATCCGGCACGAGGATATTTGAACCCCGTCCCAGCACATACATCGGCACGGAATTCTCATGGCAGCGGCGTACGACTTGCGCCAGTTCTTTCCGGTTACGAGGTCGCGCGAAATACCGGGCGGGACCACCCAGCCGAAACCACGTGTGTTTGGACATCGGCTCGTTTTCTTTAACGATCTCTTCCAAGTCGGTAAACAAGCTCATCGGCCAACTTCCAAACGTCCCCCGCCCCCATCGTCACAATCACATCCTCTGCCTTCACATCCCGGCAAATCCGGTCGGCAATGTTATCGAAATCGCCCATGTAGCGGGCTTCGCCGCCCTCGGCAACAATTCGCTCGGCCAGCATAGCAGCGTTCACTTCCTGACGCAAGGCTTCACTATCGCGGACAAAATAAATGTCCGGTAGCAATATTATATCCGCGGCGCCGAAACTACTAGCAAATTCCTGCAATAAAAATCTGGTACGGCTGTGTTGGTGCGGTTGAAAGACGCACCACAGTTTTCGCGGTTCATAGCGGGCTCGAATCGCCTCCAGGGTGGTTTTGATCTCCGTGGGATGATGGGCGTAATCATCCAGAATGACGATCCCCTGGGCCCGGCCCTTTAGGGTCATCCGCCGGGCCACCCCCGTATATCCTTCCAGTCCTGCACAAATTTGCTGATCGGACAGATCCCCATGCCGGGCCAGCGCCGCCACCGCCAGGGCGTTGGCCAGATTATGCCGACCGGCTAATTCCAATCTCACCCGCCCCAGCGTCCGGCTTTGATAGACCAGATCAAAACACCCTCGGCCCAATTCGTAGGTAACATTTTTCGCCTGCCATTGGGCCGGTCCCTCGATGTTGAAAAACTCGCACGGCATGTGGATACCCGCCAGAGCTTCTGCCACATTATCATCCGAACCGTTGGCCACAAGTAAACCATCGTTGGACACCTTCCGGGCAAATTGGCCAAACACCTGGACGATTTCATCGATCCCACTGTAATAATCCAGGTGATCCCGCTCGATGTTCAGAATCGCCGCCGCGGTGGGGTGCAAATTCAAAAACGACCGGTCATACTCACAAGCCTCCACTACCAGATACTCGCTGCTGCCCGCCCCGCTGCCTGCCCCCAGTTGGGCCACCTCCGCCCCGATGATAAAACTCGGATCTCGACCGGCCTGTTTGAGCATATAGGCCAACCAGCCGCTGCTCGTACTCTTACCGTGCGTACCGGAGATCGCCAGCGTATGCATATCCCGGGTGATCTCGCCGAGCATCTCGGCATATTTGAATACCCGGATATGGTTCTTCCGCGCCCAGGCCAATTCCGGATTGTCATCCTGTACCGCTGCCGACGCCACCAAGCAATGGAT
>CAZNQT010000338.1:0-5763 GCA_964574885.1 uncultured Pirellulales bacterium | reverse complement strand
GTGCGTCGGATGCGCACGGTGACGATCTTGTTCGTGTGTACGGGCAATGCGTGCCGCAGTCCGATGGCGGAGGGATTCGGCAAGCAGATGCTGGCGGAGAAGTTAGGCTGCTCGGTTGACGCTTTGTCAGAAAAAGGGTATAAGGTAGAGTCAGCAGGAGTGATGGCCTACGATGGAGCAGGGGCATCCCCGGAAGCCATCAAGGCCTGCCAGGAAGCAGGCGTAGATATTCGCGGTCACGAGGCACGTTATTTGACAGCGGATATGCTGGAGCGATCAGACTTCGTGTATGTGATGGATCGTACCCATCATCGGGCCGTCATGGAATTGGCGGGCTCCATGAGTAAGCAGGACCTAGGCCGGCGCCTGGATTTTCTGCGACCGGATGGAGAGATCGCCGATCCGATCGGGATGTCGCTGGAGACGTATCGGAGTTGTGCGCAAGAAATTGCCCAGAGCGTACGCGAAAGGCTGAACGAAATACTATAAACAAAGGGTAAACAGATTCGATGAAAATAGCGTTGGGAAGCGATCATAGAGGATACGAAGCAAAGGAACTCATCAAGAGTCTCCTGCAGCGGTCCGGACACGAAGTGATTGATTTCGGTACGAATGAATCCCGGGTGTGCGATTACCCGGATTTCGGGATTCCGGCGGCGTTGGCCGTTTCGAAGGGGGAGGCGGATCGGGCCGTATTGATCTGCGGAAGCGGCGTGGGGATGTCGATCACGGCGAACAAGATTTCTGGCATCCGAGCGGCGTTGTGTCAGGACGAGTTGACGGCGCAAATGTCTCGTAAGCACAACAACGCGAATATCCTGTGTTTACCGGCGATGCTGGTCAACGATCCGTTGATCACGCGGATCGCAGAGAGTTGGATTAACGCGGAATTTGAGGGAGGGCGTCACATAAGGCGAGTCGATAAGATGATGGCAGCGGAGAAGTACAGTCGGGGGGTGGAAATAAAAACTACCCTGGAGCGAACCAAGGGAAATAAAGTGTTCGATCAGACGGTCGGGAATGAATAAAACATATCAAGATTAACCAATGGATTAACGTAAAGTATTATGTTGCAAAAGGTTGCGCGGTTTTGCGAGATATTTTGCGTAGGCAATACATAAAACAAACATAACACACACAATTCTAATATAATCCTAGCATAAAGCAAATATCGTGATACACTACGTGATATTTACGGTCGGGTAGCAGGAAACTATTTACGATGAGATAAGGAGCGTGTAATGGGAGTGATCGAGAAATTTTTTACCCCTTCCCCCTTCAAGAAGTTGCATGAGCATTCGGTCAAGGTTCACGAGTGCGTGAAGCTGCTGCGCCCCTTGACGGATGCACTGATAGGGGGAGACTACGACAAAATCGATTCGTTACATAACGAGATGTCGAAGACGGAGCACGAAGCGGACATTTTAAAGAATGAGCTTCGGGACCAGATCGGCAAGCTGCATTTTTTATCGGTGGGCAAACATGAGTTGAGTCAATTTTTGTCGTATCAGGACGACGTAGCGGACGAGGCGGAAGATTTTGCGGTGATCCTGACGCTGCGGCAGACGAAGGTACCGGAAGCGTTACAGGAGGATTTTTTGGCGTTCGTGGATCAGATTATCAAGGTGAGCGAGATGCTGCTGTCGTTGTCGGAGAAGTTGGCGACGCTGGCGGAAGCGGCATTCGGGGGGAAAGAGGCGGAGGTGATGCTCGAGGTGATCAATTTGATCGGGGAAGAAGAATGGAAGGCGGACCGGATGGAGCGGAAATTTGCCCGTCGGTTTTACGGGATGGAGGAAGAGATGGATCCGATGACGGTGATATTTCTGGATAAGTACTGTCTGGCATTAAGTAAGATCGCGAACGCGGCGGAAAAGACGGCGAAATATCTGCGTCTGGTGATTCGCAAGAAATAGGATTCAGGGTTCCGGGGGAAAGTCCCGTCCAGAGGAGCAAAGACTACATGGAAATCCTGGTAATCATAGCCATTATCGCCGGTGTGTATATGGCGTGGAATATCGGTGCGAACGACGTGGCGAATTCGATGGCCTGCTCGGTGGGATCGAAAGCGATCACGATTTTCTGGGCAGTAATACTGGCGGGGATCTGTGAATTTTGCGGTGCAGTGCTGGTGGGCAGTCACGTTACCGATACGGTGCGCAAGGGGATCATCGATACGGAATACTTTACTGTTAATCCTCAATTGCTGGCACATGGAATGCTGTGCGCGATGCTGGCAGCAGGCGTCTGGCTGAATGCAGCATCGTATTTAGGGATGCCGGTATCGACAACGCATAGTATCGTGGGAGCGATAGTAGGATTCGGCATCCTCGAAGCGGGCTGGGGACACGTCCAATGGTGGACGATGGGTAAGATCGTATCGAGTTGGTTTATCTCGCCGGTGGCGGGCGCAGTAATGGCGTATCTATTTTTCAAGTTGATTTCCCGTTTTATTTTGACGGTAGAGCGGCCGGGGGTGGCGGCGCGGAAAGGCGTACCGGTCTGTACGTTCTTTACGTTTACGATCATCATCCTATCCACGATATACAAAGGTTTAAAAGGAGTGAAATGGCTGCACCTGGAATTTTCACAGGCATTGGGATTAAGTATGCTGGGAGGGCTGGTAGCGGCGGTCGTGGCTCGTCTTCTGATAAAGCGAAGTCCGTACTGCAGCGATAAAGTGTCGTTCGATGAACAATTGGTTCAGGTGGAGAAGGTATTTGGCATTTTAGTGATTATTACGTCCTGTACGGTGGCGTTTGCGCACGGTGCAAACGACGTGGCCAATGCAATCGGCCCGCTGGCGGCGGTCGTATCGATCGTGCGCGATCATGCGATTCCAGCCAAGGTGCCGGTTCCCATGTGGATTCTTTATCTGGGTGGGGGAGGGATCGTATTGGGACTGGCGACATTCGGGTATCGGGTGATGCGGGTAGTGGGGACGAAGGTAACGGAGATCACGCCGTCGCGTGGGGTAGCAGCGGATTTGGGGACGACAGTAACGGTATTGAGTTGCTCGAAAATGGGACTGCCGATCTCGACGACCCATACGCTGGTGGGCGCCATTATCGGAATCGGTTTGGCGCGGGGAATCACGGCGATCAATCGTAAGACGATCAAGTCGATCTTTACCTCCTGGCTGGCGACGGTGCCGATCGCAGCAGGATTGACGATACTCTTTTATCTCATCGGGAAACAGCTCTTCTGGTCCTAATTTTTCCTTTCCTGAGTGGATTAACCTACTATTGCTGCCTATCATTTTAAGAATAGGTGAAGCCGTAATTGTCAGAAGACTGAGGATGTTTATGATGGAGGTATAATCATGGTAGCGACGCAATCAACAATGGTAGAGCTAGGGAGAACGGCGCCGGCATTTGCGCTGCCGGATACGGAGGGGAAGATAGTCCGTTTGTCGGATTTTGCCGGCGCACCGGCGCTGCTGGTGATCTTTATGTGCAATCACTGTCCGTACGTGATTCACATACGGGAAAAGTTGGTGGGACTGATTCGCGAGTATCAATCCAAAGGCGTGGCGGTCGTGGGTATCAACACCAACGACGTGGAAAATTATCCCGAAGACAGCCCCGTGAAGATGAAAGAATACGCTGAGAAATACGGGTACACGTTTCCGTATCTCTACGATGAAACGCAGGAAGTAGCCCGTGCCTACGAGGCGGCGTGTACACCGGACTTTTTCCTGTTCGACCGAGATCAAATACTAGTGTACCGAGGCCAAATGGACGACAGCCGACCGAAGAGCGATCTACCGGTAACAGGAACGGATTTGCGAGCGGCCCTGGATGCGGTTCTGGCCGGGAAGGAAGTACCGGGTAAGCAGATTCCGAGGATGGGCTGCAATATAAAATGGAAGAGCTGAAGCCAGGAAAGGAGAGCCGGTCATGCAAGATAAAGTCGTTCCGAAGTCGCTGTTGCCATGGTGGGCGGCGGGATTGTTGCTGGGGATCGTACAGATACTGGCGATTGGATTGAAAAAGCCTCTGGGGGTATCCACCCAGTTTGTCGTGGTCGAAGGGATAGGGCTGCATACGGCAGCGCCGGACTACAGCCAAAACCACGAAGTGCTAAAGAATAAGAAGTATCAACAGTTGGGGTACGGTTGGTGGCTGGACGTGGGGTTGGTGGCCGGGGCATTTCTCGCGGCGCTGCTGGCGGGTCGGTGGAGGATTCGCAAGACGACGATCTGGTGGGAGGCGAGCCGGGGACCCTCGGTGCGAAATCGCATGATCGCCGGATTTATAGGAGGCTTTCTGATTTTGTTGGGGGCACGAATAGCGCACGGCTGTACGAGCGGTCAATTTGCGAGCGGCTGGGCACAACTCTCGCTTTCAGCGGTGCCGTTCACGATCACGTTATTTGGATTCGGGATGCTGACGGCGTTATTGGTGTATCGGAAAACTCCGGACATTGAGAAATAAGGAGGCGCTCTTCATGGAAACACAAATGCTGGGTATTTTAGTGGGTGGATTATTTGGGGCGGCATTGTATGTAGGGGGACTGGCAGATCCGGACAAGATCATCGGGACGCTGCGTCTGAAGGATTTTCACGCGATGCGAACGATTGCGGTTTTCGTGATCGTAGGGATGTTGGGTTTCTGGTTTTTGTATCTGGGAGAAGCGGCCCACATGAGCGTAAAGCCGGCGAATTTGATCGCCAACCTGGTCGGCGGCGCTCTTTTGGGAATTGGTTTCGGTTTGACGGGGTATTGTCCGGGAACGGGTCTGGCCTGCGCCGCGGCGGGTCGTCTGGATGCGCTGGTAACGGTGATCGGTATGTTTTTCGGGGCGCTGGCGTTTATCCTTCTTTATCCATTGGTAGTCGAGCCGCTGAATAAAATGATGCAGTACGGCAAGGTAACGCTGCCGGAATATACGGGGACGCGATACGCCGTTTGGGTGATACCGATTGTAGTGGGCTGTACGCTGCTGTTGTACGCAACGCGGAGCAAGAAGAAGGAAGTGTGAACATACTCTTTGCGGGAAAGGAAACATCATGTCACAGATATTTTTACTGGTAGTAGGGGCCGCAGCCTTGTTGGTCCTGGGCTGCGAGAAATCGGACACATCGTCTTCGAATCCGTCGAAACCTGAAAAACAAGAGAGTAAGGATTCAATACTACCGGAACGGAAGAACGCGATTACCCTGAAGGGTAAGCCCTTAACCCTGCTCGGTAAGGAACTCAAGGCGGGAGATAAGGCGCCGGACGCCGTGGTAGTGGGAAATGATTTATCGGAGAAGAAGCTATCAGAGTATGGGGGCAGGATTCGACTTTTAGCGTCGGTGCCGTCACTGGATACGCCGGTGTGCAGTACGGAAACGCGTCGCTTTAACGAGGAGGCGACGAAGCTGGGCGATCAAGTGGTGGTGCTGACAATTAGTATGGATCTGCCTTTTGCGCAGCAGCGTTGGTGCGGGGCGGAAGGGATTAAACGAGTAGTAACGCTGTCGGACTATCGGTACCGGGAATTCGGCCGAAACTACGGAGTTTTAATTAAGGAATTAGGCTTACTGGCGCGGGCGGTGTTTGTGGTAGATGCGCAGGACGTCATCCGTTACGTGGAAATAGTCAAGGAAACGACAAAGGAGCCGAATTACGAGGCGGCTCTGGCAGTTGTAAAGAAACTCGTATCCAACGGCGTCTGATCCGAAGAGCGTATCCGAAAGTCGTGACTATATTTTATGGGGGGAAGCCATGCTCAAGCGTACTTGAGCATACCCCCTATCGAGAGAGAGTGGTAAAGGCA
>CAZNQT010000337.1:0-5781 GCA_964574885.1 uncultured Pirellulales bacterium | reverse complement strand
GCCGTATTCGAGAAATGTCAGCACTTATTGGAGGTGTTAGGCTCCAAGATCATGCACGTCGGGCCGGTAGGAGCGGGTCAGACGTGTAAGGCGTGCAATCAATTATTCTGTGCGCTACACATGCTGGCGTGTACCGAGGGGATCGAGTTGGCCAAAAAAGCAGGACTGGATCCGAAGGTTATGGTAGAGGTAGTATCCAGCGGCGCCGGAGGTTCATGGGCGCTGGCGAACCTGGGACCGAAGATATTGCAGCAGGATTTTGCCCCGGGATTCATGATCAATTTATTGAGCAAGGACCTGCGGTTGGTAATGGAACTGGGGCAGCAGTTCCAGGCTGCGCTGCCGGGTACGGCGCTGGCGCAGCAATTTTTTACCGCCGCCCAGGCCCACGGATTCGGCCGGGAAGGCACCCAGGCACTAGCGAAAATCATTCAGGCTTTGAATCAACCCTCCAGGCAAATCACCCTATCATCTTGAAGAGCCTTGGCGTTCGGAGATGCAGGAGTTCGGGGAACCTTCAGCCGGGCGTGAGCAAATCGGGCGGGGGGGTCGGTAAAAAAAATTTGACAACGAGCCGCTAATAATCTATTCTAAGGACAAGCGCTAATTGGATTCCGATGTTGGGCGCATTAGGAAAATGGCATTGGATCCGATAGTGTGATTTTAGAAAAGCGAGTACGTTTTTTATCAAGGTTGGTTATTACCCATGAATACTTCAAACCCTAACCCCCGATGTATATCTGCCCTGTTCCTTTTCTTATTTTTTTTCTGGATGCCGCCCCTTGCGGCAGCGCTCCACGCCGCCGAGTCAGGCGTTACGATAGAATCCCCCGACCTCCTGATGGCGGCGGAGACACCGGAATGGCTGATCGCGAGTACAATTCCCATAGCGAAGAAATGCAGCGGAAAAGGTCCATTTCCTTATTTTCTAGCGTTCGATGCGGAAAATGCCAACGAAACTCTGTCCTGCGTTCGGCGGTTAGAAGTCAAACGAGCAATCCGGTTCACGACAGTTAAAAAAACTAGTTTGCCGGACCTTCCGGAAGGCATAGCGGGAGAAATTATAGCATTGGGATCCGATCCGACGGAAGCCGGACTTCGAATTGCAGAGAGGTTCTGGGGCCAAAGTCAAACCATTCTCATGGCCTACGTTCACGATACCGGTGCGATGGTTCTGGGATCGACCTTGGCGGCCCACCGGCAGATCCCTCTTATTCCGGTTGTCCAACGAGATCGTGCCGTAGCTTTAAATCAAGACTTGGTTCGACTGGGGGTTCGAAAGATTTATTTCGCCGTCACGGAAGATAAAAAAATCCCTTCCTGGATGAAAGGTATGCAACAGGAAATAGAAGTACTGGATAAAACCGCGTTAACCCGGCGGCTGGTCATGCAAATTCATCCTGATAAGGTTGGGAATCTGGTACTGGCACGGACGCCGGTGGTGGGGCTGCCTTATCTGGGGAAATCCTCCTGGTTGGCGGGTTACTATTCTTTGCTTCATAATTCTCCACTGATACTGTCGGACGTTTCCGACGGATTGCGGGGAGAAGAAGAGGTGTATGCCTTTTGGGAAAGCTATTCCCTGGAGCCGCGAACGTTAACGATTCTGGCCGATTACCAGTCCATCACAACCATCCTGGTCCAAGATCCCCTTTTGGAGGAATATGAAGTAATGGTGGAACCTTGTGCCCGCCCCCTGGAGGGATCTGCATGCCCCCTGGGCGTAGGACGGATTCCCTTTGCGGATTTGCCGCAAGTCAGCTTGATGCTGGCCCAGACGATCCGACATGAACGCCAGTGGCAGAAACAAACGGCCCGTATCCTGATGATCGCCAATCCCAGTAAGGAGTATGGCCCTTTACCATTGGCGGAGACGGCCAGCCGCGCCACGGCGGAAGAATTTAAAAATCTCAACCTGCACGTGGATGAATTTTACGGAGTCCCGACGCATGATCCCAATATCCGCGCCGCGGCCGAAGCGGCGCACCTGATTATCTATGAGGGGCACATTACCGATCAAACGCTGCTGCAAGATCCGGAATATTACCAGGACGATATTTACGTCAGTGAAGGTTATGAATCCGAACATGCTGACTTTACGGACCAAAACTGCGAAGCGATCGAGGATCCTATGGATCCGGATTCTTTGTATTCGACTTCGGACTGCCTTTCCTCGGAATCCATCTATTATCAAAGGGACGTAAACGATTCAACCGATGCCCCGGCACGATATACCATGGATTTGCCTCTCGAGGCGCCATCCTCCGAATATCATTTTTCCACCCCACTTCCTAAGATTTTCCACAAACCGATCCGGGAGTTGCAGGGGACGCCTTTGGTTATATTGCAGAGTTGCCATTCTCTGGAAGAGACGGTGACGCAGCAATTTCTCCAACTGGGCGGCGTCGGTATGATCGGCAGCGTCACCAATATCCATAGTGCGTCCGGCAGTACCTTTATCAAATCGTTTTGCGACAGTATGCTCTACCAAGGCGCTACCGTGGGGGAGGCCCTGCGAGACGCTCGGAATTATTTTTTGTGCTGGCGCGAACTCAAAGCGAAACGAGGACATACGGGGATGGCCAAAGTCCATCGCGTGGCATTAAGTTTTTGTCTGTGGGGCGATCCGGAGTTGCGGGTGCTGCCCCCTTCTTTGCCCAAGCCGAGCCGGAAAGCAATTGCCGTACGGTGGAAGGCCCCGGATACCATTCGCTTATCGACCCCCAAGAGATATCTTCCGGTTTCTCAAACGGCCAAATATCAGGCTCGTATTTTTCCCGGCAGCCAGATTGCCGGCGTGGTGAAACGGCTCAAGGATAAAGAATATCGCCGATTGATGCCGTTGTATTTTTTTCGCCTGGAGCTACCCCAAAATTTTCAGGTCAGTCAGTCTGCCTACCTGGCACGCCAGGGAGAACCTTCGGACCGAGCGGTTTTTTTAACCGATCCGGCTCAGCGATGGATATATATTTTATATTTTCCGGAAAAGGAAGAAAAAGATGACACGATTGAATTACAATTTGTTCGTTCTTCTACATCGGAGGACGTGGCTGAAAGTACTGATTCTTCTCAGTCTGCCGTGGGGAACGAATTGTCCGGCGCGGGAAAACCATAAGGGCGCTACCCAAATCCAAACGTTGCCGTTCGATGTTCAAAAGGCTCTGCACACTATCCGGGGAATGGATATCATATCCCATGCGCGGGTATTGTGCCGACCCGCCTATCTGGGACGGGAAGCGGGGACGGTTAGTGAGGAAAAGGCGGCGGAGTATATTATCGAGCAATTCCGCCGCGTCGGCGTACAACCGGGGGGCAGCGCCGGAGGTTTTTATCAACCTTTTAAAATTGCTCCCGGATATCAAATCACCAGCGAATTGTATGTAACGAAGGGAAAACAGGATCGTGATGATTTTCATCGCGGACGTGATTATAGGCCCGTGTACATACCGCAGAATCAGGTTCAAATGCAAGCGGAGTGCCTACTGGCCGGCTATGGGTTGACGATCCCGGATCTCCATTTTGACGAATATCAAAATAGTATCGCCAGGGGAAAAGCCGTGATCGTTTTTTCCGGCGCGCCCTGGATCTATAGTCCCCAGGGATGGGAGGTTCAAAACCGGGAACTTAGTTATTACCAAACCTTGGCCTATAAGATTCAGAATGCGGCAGCGCATGGTGCCGTTTGCTTAATTATAGTCGATAATCCCGTAGGTTGGCGCAAACAACTGGCCGTCCCGGAACGGTTACATATTCTGGAATCCCAATCTTCCTTGAGGAGTCCGATACCGGTACTGCATGCCACGCGCGAATTTCTAACGGAGATAACGGCAATGAGCTTGCAGGAATTGCAATTATTGGCGCAAGATACCAGCCGGGAACGTACCTCTCAATCCCTGTTGCTGCGCGGCCGACAATTGCATCTTAAGGCGCAGGTATCCGGTTCCGCTCTACTGGGCCGGAATATCATCGGTATCCTGCCCGGTCGGGATCCGACACTACGAAGACAAGCGGTTGTGCTCGGGGCTCACTACGATCATTTAGGTATGGGGCAAGAGGGCATTTATTTTGGCGCCAATGATAACGCTGCGGGCGTGGGCGCCCTGCTTGCGATTGCCCAAGCGTTTACCCGGCTGGCGGAAGTACCGAAACGAACGATTATTTTTGTCGCTTTTGACGCGGAAGAAATCGGTAAACGAGGCTCCCGGCATTACGTCTCCCATCCCTGCCTGCCGATCGATCAGACGGTTCTGATGATCAACTTCGATATGATCGGACGAAACGATCCGAATCAGATTTATGCCGTAGGTACGCACTCCAGTCCCGAATTGCATGCCATTCACCAACAGGCAAATTCCTGGGTGAGGCTCCGCCTGATTCATCCGGAATCGTATCGGCTGGGACGATCCGATCACACCGCGTTTTATTATGCCCAGGTGCCCATCCTCTATTTGTTCGGAGGTCTGGATCCGGATTACAATACTCCATTCGACACGTGGGACAAACTGATTCCCTCCAAAGTGGAAAAAGTGGCTCGGTTGGCGTTTTTAACGGCGCTGACAGTTGCGAACCGTACGGATCGCATTTCCTTTGCTTCCAGAAGCGAGTATGATTAACGCCGTATCTTATGAGGGATAAAGTGTGATTCGTGAACGACGGTTAACCTATATAACGATGGTATTTCTGACGCTGCTGGGGACTCTCGCTCTCGTATGGCGCTGGTCGAAGTTGCAGGACCCATATCGAAGACGTAAAGAAAATATTTGGCGGCTTCGCTATGACATCTCTTTTCCTCTGGTTCCGGCCGGTCGCTCCTTTATAGCGATACCGGATAATACCGAAAACAGCCGCGTCTTTCGGGAAAGTTTCTCGCGCGACGGTATCTGGATGGACATTTTACATAGTAAGACCGGCAAAGGGCGTGAAGCCGTGATAGCGCCTCTGGCCGGTTTTCAACGCGGTCGGTTTCTCGCCGAGTTCGATATCTTAATCACGGAAAGTGCCAAAGAGTCCACCACTGCTTCGAAAAAAACTTTGTCCGCGGATACCCGCGCTCACTATTTACAAGCGGACAAACGTATTCAAATTCTCGCGCCCCAGATTCAGGTTGTTCTTTCCCGTTTAACGGCTCAAACTACTTCTCGTGACAAGTTGTTGGAAAATATTTTTACCTTTTGTGCCGAGAATATACTGACGGACCAGGAAACCGCCCCCGATGATGCCTTAGGCGCCTTACAACAGGGCGAGGCGACAACCTTAGGTCGCGTCCGGGCCATGGTGGCGCTCTGCCGCGCCGCCAAATATCCAGCTCGTATCGTCATCGGATTTGTGCTGGAAGACAACGAGGATGCCCAACCGCACTTCTGGCTGGAAGTATTTCAGAAAAACCGCTGGCGACCCTATGATCCTGAAAACAGGTATGACGGCGAACTACCGACTACCTTTATACCCATTCGGCGAGACGACGTACGAATAATTATGATGACAACGGAAACTCCTCTGGGGACGAAATTTTCTCTTAAACGTCTTGTCCCCAGGCCGGCCACCATGGATTTTCCCGAACATGCTTGGGAAACCCTTATGGATTTAACCCGTTTATCTCCCAGCATGCAGCATATCATAACCTTATTGTTGCTTTTACCATTGGGAGCGCTGATTACAGCCGTGTTTCGGAATTTGATCGGGATTCAGACCTTCGGCACCTTTGCCCCGGCGCTGATCGTCCTGAGGTTTGTTCAAGCCGATTGGCGCACCGGTACGGTGGTATTTCTGATTGTGATTGGG
>CAZNQT010000336.1:0-5820 GCA_964574885.1 uncultured Pirellulales bacterium | reverse complement strand
GTATTTACCCGCCGCGACGCAGCAGATCGGTGTCATCAATGAGCAGTCGGGGTGGCGGAATAAGACCGTTGTCCTGGAAGGGGGCTTCACGGATACCCTGGAGGTGGCGTTAAATAGCGAACCCGACGAGCAGGTTACGGTCACGCTCGACCCCAATACCGCCGATATCGACCTGGGCCAGGGTCCCGGAAATCCCCAAATCCTTACCTTTACCACGGGCAACTGGTATCAACCGCAACCTGTTACCGTCACCGCAGTTGACGACAGCGATGTCGAAGGCATCCATCTCTGTACTATATTCGCTAGCTCGACCAGTGATGATCCGGATTTTCAGGGGGACTTCTGTCCCGACGTGATCGTGTATGTCGTGGATAATGATTCTCCCATGTTTTTGGTCGATCCCGAAGACGGCGTCCTGGTCACCGAGGCGGATCCGGATTCGGGCGATACGTACATCCTGCGTCTGACCAAGGCGCCTACCCAAAATGTGCTGGTCACGCCGGTACAGGTCGATGGGCTCGAAGTGGTGATCACACCCTCGAATTTCACCTTTACCCCTACGCTTCGGGAAATCACCTTTACGGTTCAGGCTATCGACGACGACGTTTTGGAGGGCGATGCTCACCGTGTTTTCCTCGATCATACCGTAACGACCGAAGATCCGGAGTATAGCAATTTGAAGGTCCCCAGCGTCACGGTGGCGATCCGGGATAACGAATGCGGCGCCTGGGGGTATGAGGAATTTGATTTTGACAGGAACTGTGTGATAAACGTGAAAGAGCTGGCGACGTTTCTGGCGTCCTGGTTACATTGTTCGTTCCCCGACATGGAAGGTTGTACCAAATACAACTGATCTACTGTCCCCGACGTTGCGAAAACGGAGATGGGAAGTGTTAGGCGGGATTTAAGGAGATGAACTGATGAATAAACGAATCATAACCTTGGCATGTATCTTCTGGTCTCTGGGACTCTATGGTGCCTCTCTGTATGCCATCGATATCCATACGGATCTGATCTTCCACTATTCCTTTGACGAGTTTGATACGGTAGTCCCCGACATGTCGGGTAATGGACACAATGGGTTAGTGGTCGGCGACGTGGAATACGAGCCTGACGGCAGAACGATAGGCGGTGTGGTTACCGGCGCGGCGCATTTCCTGGGGACCGAGGCGCCTTCGGGAGATAGTTATATTGATCTGAATGGACCGTCGTTCCTGCCCCAGGATACCCCCACTTCGGAAATTACGGTGGCGACTTGGGTGAAAACTCCTTACGTGGAAGATACGGGGTGCGGGAATAGCCATCACTCGATTTTATGTTGTTCTCCCACCCCGGGAGGCTATGATGTCTGGTCGATTCAGTGCGAGATCCGCGTCTCCTCCGAAACCAATGCGCGGTGGCGTTTTGTTTTGGCAAACTTAGAGGGAACCACGGTCACGGATATTTGTGATATTAAAGGGCAGTACGCTCCCATGGTCGCGAATACCTGGTACCATTTCGCCGGTACCTATAACCAGGATACGGGAAAGGTTATCGTGTATCTGAATGGCGAATTTTATGCGGATGAGACTATGGATAATGTAGAAGAAACGATTCCTCCTCTGGCGATTGCCGAAGGGTGGATCGGCGGCGCCCGCATTGGCAGTCAGTTGCAGGAGTCCGCTACGAATCCGGATTACTACTGCCGGAAGTTTCATGGCCTGATGGATGAGTTCTACGTATTCAAGCGAGCGTTATCCCAGGAGGATGTACAAGCCCTGATGGATCCGCCGCCGGTCGTGGCCACCGTGGATGAGACCAACGGGAAGACCATTGTCTTCGAAGCGAATGATCCGCCTTATTTGCCGGGCACGGATACGTTTACCGTTGTCCTGAACAGTCAACCCACTGCCGATGTCAACGTCATCGTGGACCCCAATACCGTCAACTATGACGATTATACCTTGAGCGGCGGCGTCTCGCCTCCCGATTCCCAGGGGAGAATCACCCTGGAGTTCACGACGGAAAACTGGAATGATCCCCAGACCGTTACCGTCGAAGCCGTCGATGATGAGCAGGCCGAATCGTCGTTTGAAAAAGGCAAGATTCGTTTCTTCCTCATCAGCGAGGATGAATATTATAATAATGGGTACGTACCTCCCGTTCTCGTAACGATTGCCGACGATGATTCTCCCGGTGTGTATTTCGATAACGGCGACGGCTTGGTGGTCAGCGAAAACGGCCTGACCGATACGTATCAGGCTATCTTATTGCAGGCGCCGGAACCCGGGGAAACGGTGACGATCATGGCCCATGATGCCCCCGATCCCAATGAAGTGGAGATATTTCCCGCCAGTCTGACCTTTACCGCCGCGGATCTGGGACCCAAGACCTTCACGGTTGTGGCAAAAGATGATACGGATCCGGAACCGCCGGATCTCTACTATGTTACTAATATTAATCATTCGATAAGTTGTAGCAATACAGACTCAGGGTACGAGCAGCTTGTTACCGACCCCCTCAAAGTCACGATTATCGACAACGAGTGTGGCGCCTGGGGGTACGATCCCATGGACTTGAATACGGATTGCCGAGTGAATCTGCAGGATTTCCGTTTATTGGCCGCTGCATTTTTGCACTGCACCACCCCCTATCAACCGGGGTGCGCACGATTGAAATAGCTGCGCATCGTTAAATTACCATAGTTTATTTAGACCGGTAGATTGGTAGGGTGGGCACTGCCCACCTATTTTGCTTTTAATTTATAATCCTGTAAATCCTGTTATCCTGTCTGAAATAATACTTTCTGCCGGGTGGCAGCCACCGAGCTACCCGAGGTGGATGGCGAACATCCTGTCCTCGTAACGAACGGCGACGCTATACATATTACAATTCGATTTGGAAAATCATCAATTATGGAATATAATTGCGTTAACGCTAAATTTACTGGTGATTGTCCCTGGTTCCTGGTTTAAGGCAGGGGCGGAAATCCAGGATCGCCTGCTGTAATGGATTCCGCGTGAACATAGACGGGTGGCATGCTCAAGTACTCTTGAGCATGATTTAAGTAAAAAGCTGTGAGCGAAGCGATTTCCACAAATTTTCATTTTGAATTTTTAATTGTTTTAAATGGGTGCCATACCCACGCTCGTGAGGCCACGATTCCATAACGATAGAACGATGCTGAATATATCCCGCGGTTGAATCTGTCGCTCCCTAGGTACGATGTTGATGTAAAAAGTTACGACGCGCGAGCGTCTCTAATTTCTATCCATTATTCTCTCGCCGATATTCCCTTTACCTCTTTACCTATTATCATCAACGCATTCTCCCGATATACTTTCTTAAGCACTTCCTCCGGCAGCGCCAGACCGTGTAAAGGCCAATGATAACTGAACCGGCCGTGATCGTAAAAATGCTCATCAGGCGTCTCCAGTATCCGAAACGTCAAACGATACATGTCGTCCGCGTTGCCCATATCCGTACCATAGACCAGGCGATCTTGGTATTTCCGGTAAAACTGAGACGTAAAGCGCGGAATCGCCGCCGTCTCTGCGTACCGGGCCGATATATCCGCGTAGAGGTTCGGATAACGATCAAACATACCTCCCAGTCGCGTCAGATTATGCGAGCAGTTGGCGAAGTGACAGGCCACGAACGTCGTCTTCGGATGGCGTCTCACCGCACGCTCTAAAATTTCCAGCATCCCTTCGTGTCGGATAATATCCTGCTGATTATCCAGTCGCCATTTATAAGAATTCATCAGACCGTCATTCTTCCGGTCCATCGGCTCATACATCCACTTCGGATCCGCCACGTGAATACTTACGGGCATCTTCAATTCGGCACATCGTTCCAACAGCGGATCCATCCGCGGATCGTCCAGGTGCATCCCGTAAGCCTTGGTCGGCTTACTGTAAAACAAACCCTTTCCTTTATCGCCCAATTCACCCACCCCCCGCGCGCCTTTTTTATAACATCGTTCCAGTTCTTTCACCGCCCCCGGTCCGAATCCCTCCTTGTCATATCCCGTGTAATCGAAACCGCACCATAACTCGAACCGCTGCGGAAATTTCGCGTATTTAGCCTGGAGCGTATCGAACTCTTTCCCCGTCGCCATCGTCAAGATGATCACCCTGTCGATCCCCACCTCGTCCATGGTCCGAACCCATTTCTCAACCTCCTGCGCCGTCTTGGCATACGGATGCGTATGTATATCAATTAATGGATAGCGCGCCTTGGCCACCTTTGTTTGCGGGATCTGATAGATCGACTGAGGCCGAAAATCCTTCAATAACAGCGTCTCCGGATTCTCTTTACGTTCTGCCGCGTACCCGTTCTTCCCCCAACCCGAAAACCACAAAACCGCTAAAAACATACTAACTATGGATGCGAAAAACCTGACTCTCATAATCCGTCTCCTGCCTAATGCCGTTTACTTTTGCCGTATCCCATTATATCTCACTCCTCCCCTCCCGGCAACCTCCCTTAATCTCCTGTTCTACCAACGTTTAGAACTGTAAATTTAGGCACTCTAACAAAATAACAATGTCGTATGTTTGTCATTCTGAGCGACCCCGCTACGCCGAAACTTCGCGGTGGCGAGAGCGAAGAATCTCGTTCTTGGAACCTAAGGGAGACCCTTCGCTTCGCTCATGGTGACATGAGAGAGGTTTTGTTAGAGTTCTTAAATACCGGGCCCTGCCGCCTACCGGGTATTTGTTTGCTTTGAGACGGTATCTAGAATATTATAGTTCTTTATCCTGGATATCTGATTCAGATCGTTCGGCCGATACGGAAAAAAGAAAGGAATGCAATGCTGGAAATCTGTGGTTTCTCTTCTTGCCGTAAACCGTAAACTTATCTTGGAATTTTAATCTGTCATTTTGCTTTTTGCTCTTTGCTTTTTAATTTTAATGAGGGTCTAATTTCTCACGGCGCCATAAATCCCTCTTCGTACACGACCTTGCCGTCCACATTGTAGAACCGGAAGGTGATTTCGGGTTTGCCTTTGGCGCGATCGACGGTAACGGCTAAGAAGCCGCCGATCACATTCAGGTATTGATGCATCGCCATCCGCTTATCATTGCTCCAGCCGCCGGCGTGTTTGTCGCTGGCCGGGCCGCAACTATATTCCCGTACCCGCGTCTTCGGATCAACCGAGATGTATTGCCAGTGACGGTCGCCGCAGATGACGTACATGTTTTTCTGCTTGCCGATGAACTCCCGCAACTCGTTGCCTTCGTGAGCGAAATCCTTGTTGGAGAGATTGTCGTGCTTGTTCTTCCGGTCCGGCCCGACCAGCGGCGTCGGACTGACCAGGATGCGAAACGTCGCGTCGGAATCCTGTACCGTGCGTTTGAACCACGCCTTCTGCTCGGCGCCCCAGATGGTCTTTTTAGGCCCGTCCTGCATGGTATTGGGACTGCGAAAATCCCGGCCCTCGACCAGCCAGATCTGCAAATCCCGACCCCAGCGGTAGGTCCGCCACGTCTTATCCCCCATCGGCGCCTGCTCCAGGAACACCATCTGGCCCTGCGCGAAGGTGAAATCGCCCATGAAGTTGGATTTCATTCCCGGCCAGCAGTCATTCATCCAGGTATCGTGATCGTCCTTGATGAAATAGCTGGCCACCTGCTTGTGGAACTCGACGTTGGTCGGCAGACTGTACGTCCGCTGCCAGTGCCACCGCGCTAAGTCTATGTTTTTAGCCAACTTATCGTAATAGACGATATCGCCCGTATGTACAAAAAAGCTCGGATTCAGCTTCAGCATCTGCGGATAGAGCCTGAATCCGTCTCCGGGAGCATCCTGATCCGGATACGCCTGGCCCGTCGTGAC
>CAZNQT010000335.1:0-5825 GCA_964574885.1 uncultured Pirellulales bacterium | reverse complement strand
ATATAATAAACGTTCAATAAAAACAAGGTATTGAAAGATAGTAGTACTGATTGAATAGCAACGAAAAATATCAAAAGGCACGGTAGAAGTGTATAGTGGAAAGAGGTTAGTGAATTCGGCCCCCGCTGGGCAGAGGGGGCTGGTGCGGAATCAATTATAAAGTGCAACAAACCGACTATGGGCATCTACCAGGACGTGTGCCCGAATCAGAAACTGGGTTTAGCGCATAGGGGCTTCCAGCAGGGTAGAAGGAATCTTTTCGGACGGCTCTCTCTGTCGAGAATTCCTCTTCCTCCTGCCGGCAGCCCCTAAAAGTGTAAAACGAATCCACAGGTAGTGTCGATCCGGGCAACCGTGACCACAACCTTTGTATAAAAGAACTTATAGGTATATTCCTAGCGGAGATTCATGGATAGGAATGCTGTTGCACGCAAGATTTGAATCCGCGTATTATAAAATCGACCTGATGGATAGATAATAAGCCCGCTAGGGTATAGTTGGGGGCTAAGCGAAGATGGGATTTTTCCGCCGAGGGCGGCGGAGCTACATGCTCACGCAGGCAATGCCTGTGATGGTATTGCGTGAGCATGGCACCCGGCTGTAAGAGCAAATCGAGAGCCAGGCACCCGGCCGATGAGGTCAGGATAAGGTTTGGATTTTCGGGAAGACTTGAAGTTGTCAAAATGTGGGCTATAATCTAAGAGAAAGGAGTGCGAAATGAGTGTGGAACGAATGTTACGATTGATTGCCGGTTTCTTTATCTTGGTCAGCGTCCTACTGGCTCACTATCAATCCCCCTATTGGCTGTTCTTCACGGGTTTCGTGGGACTCAATCTCCTCCAGTCCGGATTTACGAACTGGTGCCCCATGATGGCTATCCTCAAAAAATGCGGTATTAAAACCTGACCCGTTAGTTTGGCCATGGTACTTGAAATCCCCGCCACCCTGGTAGTAATCTCTCCTCCTTTCACCACAACAAATGTTTGCTTTAGGCACTCTAACAAGACCTCGCCGCATGGTTTCTGGATTCCCGCCTTCGGGGGAATGACATAGTTTTTTAGAACCTCTTAATTAAGCAATTTATTATAAAAAGGGATTTGGCGCTTTCAAGGAGTTGTCATCCCTCCTATAATACCGTCATAAAGAGTCTTTGGTATGGCTATGCAAATTTACGGGAGATGAAGTTATGAAAACGAAATGGATGCTATTCTTGCTGAGTGGGCTTCTGGTCTTTGGTTGTGAGAAGAAGGATACCGAAGCGGATAAGGACGTATCCGATCCGCCCAAGAAGGAGATCCGTAAGAACGATTCGGAGCCATCGCAGAAGGAACCGGAAATGGCCAAGAAAGGGCCAGAAACGCCACCGAAAGACGAGAGCAGGAAAGAAACTCCCACGGCAGCCCTGCCGACGAAGGTAGGGGATATGGCGGCGCCATTGACGGGTTTGGAATGGGTAAAGGGAGAGCCGGTGACGTTTACGCCGGGATCGATCTACGTAGTGGAGTTCTGGGCGACGTGGTGCCCGCCGTGTCGAACGAGCATCCCCCATTTGACGAAGATTCAGGAGGCGCATAAAAATCAAAAGGTCACAGTGATCGGCATATCGAAGGAGAAGGTGGAAACGGTGAAGCCCTTTGTAGCCAAGATGGGCGACAAGATGGATTATACCGTAGCGGTGGATACGAAAGGTACGGTCAACAAAGGGTATATGAAAGCGTTCAAGCAGAACGGCATACCGCACGCGTTTATCGTAAATGGCCAAGGACGAATTGTCTGGCATGGACATCCGATGGGAGATTTGGACCAGGTGCTGCCCAAGGTGATCGCGGGGACCTTCGATTATGCCGCGTATGCGCAGAAGCAGGCGGAAGAGAAGGCGAAATACGAACGTAACGTAAAGAACGCAAATGCGTATCTTACCGCGCTTAAAAACGGGGACACGGATACAGACATTCAGGACCTGGCCCGGCAAATTCTCGCGGATGCTCCGTCCGGCATGCTCAACCAACTGGCCTGGCAAATTCTGACGAAAGTGGAGAAAGAAAAACGGGATCTGGGATTCGCGTTACAAGCGGCGGAAAAAGCGAACACATTGACGGAAGGGAAATCGGCGATGATCCTGGATACGTATGCGCTGGCGTTGTTCGAGAATGGACAGGTGCAAGCGGCGATCGAGAAGCAAAGCCAGGCGATCGACATGGCCAAGGGTAATGAAAAGATGGTAGAAGAATTGCGCAAGAGTTTAGAGAAATATCAAGCGGCGGTGAAGTGAATTTTGATGGGAACACAGGAGGCAAAGAAGGGATCGGGGTCGGAGGCCAGGGAGAAGAAACGGAAGAAGGATGAAATGAAAAAGTTCACGGTTCACAGTTCACAGTAAAGAAGTGGATAGTGGATCGACGAGAACTGAATCTGGAGACTTAAGGTCAAGATTAGGATAAATCATGTTTTGGTTGCTATTTATGCTGCTGGTCGTTCCGAGCGGGGTAGGTGATACTGATAGTCGGCAGGCGCTGACCTTCGATTCCCCTGAGAGGGGTACGAAGTCCGGGACGGCGATGACTCTTCGGCTGGCCGTGGCCAGGGCATTACCGGTGGTGGGCGAAGGGTTGGAGCTTACCGGGCGGATCGGCTATCGGGGCCAAGTGTCTCAGGAGGCGGAAATGCGGTTCTCATATCGTACGGGACAACAAGAAGTCCCGCTCGGTGAGGCTCAACGGATCACCCTATCGCCGGGCGGGGAGGAGATCGTTGTCCGTCAGAACTGGACCCCGGAGCATACGGGTGACTACACATTATTGGTGCGGCTCCTGGGTGACGGAACCGCCCCATCCGACATTTCTCAAACGGCCAAACAAACAATCACCGTCGTCGGTCGCCGACTGCACTTGCACTACTGGGAAGCACATCCGATCCTGAAATACATCACTGAGGGTAGGGTCAGCGAGAAAGACCAACTGGCGTATTGGACGGATCGCGGGGTGGTGGGCCAGCGATGGCGCGGAGGGAAATGGGCCTACGAAAGGGCGCAGAAGCGGACTGAGGAGTCGCTGGGGGACTACTGGGCGGAACCTTATCGGGAAGGCTGGCCGGGCATCGTGATTGATGAATTCACATCCAGCGAGGAACTAAATGAAATTCTCGGAAGGGGTCTTCTCGCAGCGCGCAAGGAGGAGCCTAATGTGTATCTGGCGGTTTACACCACCGGCTGGGGCGGTCAGGATCAACTGCGTTCGTTTCGGGAAGCGGCCGACCGCGTGTTGATCGAAGTTTATGATACCGACGCCACCTACGGCTACAACCGCATTCTCAAGCGTTGCAGACCAGCACAGGAAAACGGACTGGGCGACAAAGCTCTTGCGGTCCTGGGTATCGGCGAGGCACTGGGCGCCGAGGTTTGCGCTATCACAACGCCCCAAGAGCTGCGGCGTCAACTTCACTTCACGCGCTATCACTATCCGGCGATGCCGGGGGTGGCGTTTTTTTCCCGTATGGAACCGCTTTACCCGGCATTGAACGATCAGATACGGCATTTCTATATTAATCCGGTGTTGCGCGTCGAAGAGTTAGAAAACGGTCAATTTCGGATCGAGAACATCGGAAGCGACCGATCCCCTGCCACGCAGGTGAAGCTCCGAGCCAAGGACAAGCGAGGGCAAACGATTGAGTGCGACGTGCCGTCACTTGCTATCGGCCAACAGCACTTAACATCAGCAGCGGATCGGAAACTGCAGGCGGTAACAGAGTATCGGCCCGATTGCTACGTGCTGGGACCCCCGGCGTTGTGGGACCAGGAGCCGGCGGAATTCCGGCCAAACGCCAAGGCGCCGTGGCCTGGCCTAGGACAGGTGTTCTCCCGCGTCGAAGAGACATTCGACGCCCGGCCGCCGTTACAGATCGAGTACGATACCTCGGGCATAGAAGGCTATGAGGGGAATGTCACGGCAGCTTCGTATGCCATACCAGCTACACAGCGTCGAGCGTGCGAACTGCGTTTCGATCTGCATCCGGTCCGCACCGGTTTTTACGGCAAAATCCACATCGGTCTGCTCGAGAGAGGCGGCAAGTCGCAGTTGGACTTGAGCCTGTACCGTGGCGATTACCAGGCCGGCGTCTATGTTCAGGTCACGGTCAAGAATGTTAACGGCCTGACAGTCAAGGAACGCCTCGCCCAGGTTGTCGAGTCGGGTAGGACCTATCACCTCAAAGCACGCTATGAACCTCAAGGGTATGTGCGAGTGGCGATCGTGGATCAAGGCCGTAAGGTGCTTTGGGACACCGGGGAGATTCCCACCTACGGCGAGGTAACATTCGATCAGGTACGGTTTGGGGTGCGCAGTGGGCGAGGGTCGAAACTCGAATGGGATCGTACGCGAAAGGCGATGCTTCTCTGCGGGACGACGAGCCCGGACTATATGCTGTCGGCGTATGTGGACAACGTTGAGGTAGATTGTTTTTCGGACGCGCCAAGTCCATGATGGGTATAGTGGGGGTATAGCAGACGGTGTATAATTAATTCCTGGTTCCTCGTTCCTGGTTTCAGGTTACAGGTTTCTCCGCCGAGGGCGGCGGAGCTACAGTATAAATGGTGTGCAATGCACACCCTACGAGTCTGGCTGCGTCAGAAAAGCGCCATCCAGCCGAAAACAATGTTATAATGCAAAAGGAACATGCACAAGGTATTCGTCCCCCTATTGACACAGGGGGCTAGAATTCTAGTTTCCAGAAAACCGGCGTGGGCATGGCACCTGCAGGAGTCCATGGGCAACAGGAATGCGTGGATGCCTGCCTTCGCAGTCATGACATAGTAGATCGGTCAGTCTGAGTTATTTTAGATAGATTTTTCAGGGACGATAGTGTGGTGGTTGCAGCGTCGGCAGCGGGCTTTCTTGCCGACGTATTCGATGGGAGCTTTGAGGATCTGTCCGCATTTGCAGCGGAAACGAATCACATCGTTGCAAACCAGATCGGGCAGGGAGTTCTCGGCGAAGTTTTCAAATACGCCGGTCATCGAAGCGGAGGAACTGAGGACATCGACGGGAGGCCCTTTCAAGAGGGCGTGCGCGTCAAAGTCGGATTCCAGGTCGGGCACCTCCACTGCGCAATGACAATGGGGACAATCCAGAAACTCCCCCTGCATCGATTGAGGCGCCTCCATTTTCTCACCGCATTTGGGGCATTTGAAATTGATCATGCGGAGATCCTTTCCGTGGACATTTTCACATGCCCACGCAGGCAATGCCAGTTATACGATTTCACAGGCATGACACTCATCCCGTTGTTCAGACATAGTCGGCGAATGATGCTGAGGTTTATAATACCACGTCATGGTTTCTCTGTCAATTCTAACCTGGCTGCGAATTTGGACTCTATATTTTATCGGTTTAGTGGAGATATTCGCTTGGTTTCAAATGCTCCCTCCGTTATATTAAGAAGTTAAGATTAGCTAAAGCAGCGAATCAGGAAAAGAGTAAATTGCAGTTTCGGTTACGAAAGGAGAAACTTATGGTTCGGAATTTCCTGCGAAACGTATGCCTGGTCGTGTCGGGTTTGGTGCTGATGGCGGGGTTGGTAATGCAGAGCGGTTGCGAGCAGCCCGTCGGCTTTGAAGGTCTGCAAATGAATCTGGCATCGCTGCCGTTGCTTTCGGATGCACGGACGCGTTCCATAAGTCCGGAAAATTTCACAGGGGAAAAGGGCAAAGGGGGTATGGCGACGGAGGGAACGGGTCAACGAGCCGCCCGGGAACTAGGGCAGGGCTGGAAGGTGTCGCCTTCGGTGCGGATCAAAAAGGGACAGACGTTTGTGATGGGTGAAATCGAAGG
>CAZNQT010000334.1:0-5827 GCA_964574885.1 uncultured Pirellulales bacterium | reverse complement strand
GGGTCTGGGTTGGGGGGGGGGCGGGCGGGGGGGGTTTCTCGGCGCGGGGCTCCGTACGGCGGCGCGTAGGGCCGGGGGGGGGGAGGGGGGGGGGGGGGCGTTTCATATCATTCCGAGCAAGAGCAGGCAAATGGGGCGGGAGCTGAACCTGGATCGTAAGCGAGCCTACAATAATTATCAGGAAATGATTGAAAAGGAGCTCAAACTACCGGAGGAGGATCGGATTGATTTTGTGGCGATTACCACCCCGAACAATTGGCATTTCCCCATCGCGCGGGATTTTCTCCAGGCCGGATTTCACGTTATGTGCGAAAAACCCATGACCATGGATCTTAAACAAGCCAAACAGTTGCAGCAGATTGTCCGCAAGAGTCGCAAGGTGTTCGGACTCCTGCACAATTACACCGGGTATCCGATGGTGAAACTGGCGCGGGATATGGTCCGGCAGGGCGATCTGGGCAAGGTCATGAAGATCGTCGTGCAGTATCCGCAGGGCTGGCTGGTGCGCCCCATCGAACGTCAGGGACAGCAGCAGGCTTCCTGGCGCACCGATCCCAAACAAAGCGGCGCCGCCGGCTGCATGGGCGACATCGGTACGCATGCGGAGAACCTGGCTGAATATATCACCGGATTAAAGATCAGGGAGATCTGTGCGGACCTGAGTACCTTTATTAAAGGACGGCGACTGGATGACGACGGTAATTGTCTGTTGCGGTTTAACAATGGAGCGAAGGGGATTCTGCATGCCAGTCAGATTTCGATCGGGCAGGAAAATAACCTGGCGATTTGGATCTACGGCGAAGACGGCGCGGTGGAATGGCACCAGGAGCATCCGAATTATCTGTACGAATATCGGATCAACCAGCCGGTGAAAATCTGGTCTCGGGGCAATGATTATGTGGGCGCCCGGAGCGAAGCAGCCGGTCGAGCTACGCGTATCCCCTCCGGTCATCCGGAAGCGTTCCTGGAGGCGTTCGCGAATATTTATCGTAACTTCACCGATACGGTGCGGGCTAAAATCTTACGGCGCAAACCCACGGAATTGGAACTCGACTTCCCCAACGTCAACGACGGCGTACGCGGGATGGCGTTTATTGAAACGGTGGTCGCTGCCGGCAGATCGAGCAAAAAATGGTTTAAGATGAAATCGTAAAATCAGTGGTATGTAGGGGCGGCCCCGTGTGGCCGCCCAGGGGGCCGTGGCCAGGGGTCAGATGGAAATTAACGAATCAATAAGACAAACATGGATAATTGAGTTATGGAAAGAGAGGCATTGCTATGGCAAGACCAGTGACGTTGTTTACAGGGCAGTGGGCGGATTTATCGATCGAAACGATGTGTCAAAAAGCCAAGGAATTCGGCTATGACGGTTTGGAATTGGCGTGCTGGGGCGATCACATGGATGTGTTCCAGGCAGCGGCGGATCAGAAATATTGCGACGCGAAACGAAAATTGCTGGACAAGTACGGTCTGCAGTGCTGGGCGATCTCGAATCATCTGGCCGGTCAGCTTGTCTGCGATCTGAACGACGACCGTAGCGACGGCTTTGCCCCGAAAGAGTGTGCCGGCGATCCGGAAAAGAAACGCAAATGGGCCATCGACGCGATGATGAAATCCGCGCAAGCGGCCAAGAATATGGGCATCAAGGTCGTCAACGGTTTTACCGGTTCCTCGATCTGGCATCTATTGTATTCGTTCCCGCCGGTTACCGACGAGATGATCGAGGAAGGATTTCAGCTTTTCGCCAAGCTCTGGAATCCGATTATGGATGAGTTCGACAAGTGCGGCGTGAAATTCGGCCTCGAAGTGCATCCGACGGAGATTGCGTTTGATATCGTGACGGCCAAGAGAGCGCTGGACGCCATCGGCAACCGCGAGGCGTTCGGATTCAATTTTGATCCCAGCCATCTGATCTGGCAGGGAATGAATCCTGTGAAATTCATCGAAGCGTTTCCTAATCGAATCTATCATTCTCACATGAAAGATGCCATCGTGACGCTGGACGGCACGACGGGGATTCTATCGAGTCATCTGAATTTCGGACAGGCGAATCGAGGCTGGGATTTCCGTTCGCTCGGTCGCGGCGGCGTCAACTTCGAAGAGATTATTCGCGCCCTCAATCGTATCGGGTACCAGGGTCCGTTGAGCGTGGAATGGGAAGATTCCGGTATGGATCGCGATCACGGCGCCCGCGAGGCCTGTGAATTTCTGCGGAAGGCGGATTTTGCCCCCTCGCAGGTCGCCTTTGATGCCGCATTCAGCGATGATGATTGATATTATGGAAACTACGGAAAAAAGATAAACCAGAACCCTACGGGCGATCGTGGCAGATAGCGGTCGCCCGTATTTATGGGAGGAAGAAACCATGAAGAACCATACCTCACAAGCAGAATCAAAACAGGAGGATAAGGTATCCCGACGGAGCTTCCTGGCGGGAGCCGGGGCGGCGGCGCTGTCGTTTACGATAGTACAACCCGAAGCAGTACGGGGGCAGGTGAAAGAGAAAGTCCGCCTGGGCATTGTCGGCTGCGGCGGACGGGGAACCTGGATCACAAACCTATTTAAACAGCACGGCGGGTATGAGATCACGGCGGCGGCGGATTATTTCCAGGATCGAGTGGATAATGCAGGCAATAAATTCAACGTACCGCAAAATCGACGCTACACCGGTTTGAAATGTTGTCAGAAAATGTTGGCGGACGGCATTGTGGATGCCATCGCGATTGAGAGTCCGCCGTACTTTCATGCGGAGCAGGCCGCCGACGGGGTGGATGCCGGCGTGCACGTCTATATCGCCAAACCGATTGCGGTGGATGTGCCGGGTTGTTTGAGTATCGAAGCCAGTGGCAAGAAGGCGTCGCAAAAAAACCTGTGTTACCTCATTGATTTTCAGACGCGGGCAAATGAGTTTTATATCAAAGCCTTGAAACGTTTGCATCAGGGCGCTTTGGGTGAGATCGCCTTCGGCGAAGCCATCTATCACGCGGATTGTCCCTTCGGTCGAATGTATGATGCCTGGAGATCCGGTTCCGAGAAGCCGGAAGTTCGTCTGCGGGCCTGGGGACTGGATAAGGTGCTTTCCGGCGATATCATCACCGAGCAGAATATTCATACCCTGGATGTAATGAACTGGATTATGGACGATCCACCGCTCTATGCCGTCGGTACTTGCGGTCGCACGGTTCGACCGGTGGGTACCTGCGCCGATCATTTTGTCTGCCTGTTTCAGTATCCCAACGATATCGGCATTACGTTCAGCTCTCGCCAAATGAACGGCTTCGGTACGCAGCCGGAGGGTATCCGCAACCGTATGTTTGGCTCTAAAGGGGTGCTGGAAACCGAATACGGCGGACAGGTCTTAATTCGAGGCGAGAATTTCTATCGCGGCGGACGCACTCCCGGTATCTACGCCGAAGGCGCCAAGACAAATATCAAAACCTTTTACGAAAATATTCAAAATAAAAACTACGTCAATCCCACGGTCGCTCCCAGCGTTCGCAGTAACCTGATAACCATTCTCGGTCGGACGGCGGCGTACCAACCCGGTCAGGTTGTGTACTGGGACAAGCTCTTGAAGACCGGCGAAAAACTGGATGCCAACCTTAAAGGATTAAAAGCGTAAACGAGTAGCTAATTCCTGTTGTGGAAAATGTGGCACACCCGCCCTCGGGTGTGCCATGGTAAAAATTTCTCAGCCGAGGGCGGCTGAGCCACACGATTTCATGCATTGAGTCGATAAATCCGATTTCCGCAACAGGTCAGGTGGTATGCTCACGCGAGTCTTCGAGCTTGAGCATGATGATTTGGAATATATCAATCCTCAAACGAATCCTCCGGCGTATCCATCTCGAATTTGTAGCCGATTTCTCGAACGGTGCGGATATACATGGGATTTTGCGGATCGGGCTCAATTTTTTTCCGCAGGGTGGTGACAAAACGGTCGATACTGCGCGAGGTGACGAAACTGGAATAGCCCCAGACCTTATTTAGAATTTCGTCGCGGGTCAAGGCGCAGCCGGCTTTTCTCAAAAACAGATGCAGCAGTTCAAATTCCTTGGGAGTTAGTTGTATCTCTTTTTCAAACCGGGAAAACGTACGCGCGTTGAGGTCTAATTTACAGTCGCCGAAGGTATATACTTTCGGTTCTTCCGTACGCCGGCGGCGCAGAAACGCTTCCGTACGAGCGAGCAGTTCCTTAATGCTGAACGGTTTGGTTACGTAATCATCGGCGCCGAGGTTCAGACCGAGAACGATATCCGACTCCTGTCCCTTGGCGGTCAGCATGATAATCGGCATATCCAGGTTTTCCTTACGGAGCAGGCGGCAGATTTCGTAACCGTTGATCTTCGGCAGCATAATATCCAGCAGGATCAAATCCGGTTTGCCGTCCAGGGCGGCGTTGAGACCCCGCTCCCCGTCGCTCGCGGTTTCCACCTGATAACCGGCGAATTCGAAATTATCCTTCAGCCCCCGCAGCATCGTCGCATCGTCTTCTACTATTAATATCTTTTCCATTGTTTTTCCTATTCATTCTTACCCGTTGAGTGGCAGCCACCGAGTCTTCGAGGTGGAGGGCGAATTAACTATTCCTGCCGACATTAATGGGAATTTTCACTGTAAACACACTGCCCTGCTCGGGACGGCTGTCCACCGTGATCGTACCGTGATGGGCATCGACGATAAATTTAACAATACTCAGGCCCAGGCCACAGCCTTCAGTGGAACGGGAAAGCGTCAGATCGGCCTGGTAGAACCGGTCGAAGATTTTTTTCAATGCTCGCTTCGATAAGCCCACTCCATTGTCGGCCACCTGGAAACATACGAATCCATTTTCCGTAAAGGCTCGTAACCGAATTTGCTTTTCATCGTAGGTGTATTTGCAGGCATTGTCCAGCAGATTGATCAGCACCGTGACCAGGGCGTCCTGATCGGCGTAGATTTCCGGCAACCCGTCATCGATTTCCAGATCAAACGTACAGTGATTTTCGGACAACTTGGTACGAACGGCTTCGGCGGCATCACGCGTAATTAGCGCCGGAAAGGCGGTAGCCATCTCGAAAGATCGCTTGTTCCGTTCCATCCGCGAAAAAGTCAGGAAGTTGTCGATCAGACGACTTAAGCGGGCGTTTTCCTTCGACACTAGTTGCAGGTATTCTTCGACCTGCTGTTGATCTTGATAACGGCCCTCCAGCAACGTATCAACCAACACCCGCATGGAAGCCAGCGGCGTTTTCAGCTCGTGGGTCACGGTGGCGATAAAGTCGTTTTTTAATTGATTGATCTTAAATTGCCGGTTGAGGGAACGTACGGCGAATGTGCCGGCCAGCAGGATGAGCGCGACGACCAAACAGCCGGCCCAGATATACAGCGCGATTTGTTTGTCGGCTTCCTGGCTTAACGCACTGGTTGGATCGAGATGCAGTTCGATCTGCCAACCGGGGAGGAAGCGGCCGGCTTCCACTTTCACGAAAGGATTATTCTGAGGCTCCAAATCGGTGGACCAGACCGGGCGCCCGGTTTCACAGGTCACGACATAAATCTCACCCGTCTCCGCCGACGGGGTTGGCATGATCTGCCAACATAATTGTTGTAATTGCGATAGAGAATACAGGCAGGCAATGACGGTGGTTTCCGTTTCGTGGATCAGGACATACGTGTCCTCGTACAATTTGGTGACGATTTCACGCGGCAGGCGGTACTGTTCCGGAACGAGCCGCTCACTGGCCTGCAGGGAATATTCCTCCGCCTCGATATACGATTTTAACTCGGCGGCTGGGGGGGTAAAATTGGGTTTGTTTTGTAAATTAGCACTCAACTCCGATACTTT
>CAZNQT010000333.1:0-5829 GCA_964574885.1 uncultured Pirellulales bacterium | reverse complement strand
GCTGTTGGGACGGGACTTGCCGGAGAAAGTTCAGCAGGAGCGTCTCCGTTCCACCAACTTTGGAAACATAGGCATCTGCACCTTACGGAATGGCGACGTGGTAGCGGATCAGGATGAAATCATGGTTACCTTCGATTACGGCCGGTTTTTAGGGCACGGTCATTATGACAAATTGGGCGTTACGGTGTTTGCGAACGGTCGGCTGCTGGTCGGCGATTACGGGACGCCGGGCTATACTACCAAGATCATGTCGTATTACCGACAAGCGTATGGGCATAATGTGGTCGTGGTTGACGGTAAAAACCAGAAGAGAACCAAAAAGAATACCTTGCATCTATTTTTTGATAATGCCTTATGCAAGGCGGCCCGCGCCGACAGCGCCGATGCCTATCCGGGGGTGAAATGGATCAGGACCGTGTACGTAACGGATGCTTACGTTGTCATTGATGATGAACTTCGGAGCGAGCAGGTCCATTGTTATGACTGGTTCTTGAGATGCGAAGGGCAAACACTGCGAACCGAAGGATATAGTCCGTCAAAAGAAATGGAGGAAGATTTTGCTTATAACTATTTGGAGGATATAGAAATCTATACTGCCGATGGAGTTAGGGGAATGGCGCAGTGGCGTGCGCCTGACGGCAGTGGATTGGCGGCTTTGTTTTTGCAAGACCGGAATACAATTTTGTTTACCGCCCAATGTCCCAGCGATACGGCGGTACGTACAATCCCCTTAACGGTTCTACGTCAAAAAGGAAAACAGTGTCGGTTTGTCTCGCTGCTTTATCCCTATCAAAGCGAGGGACGTGATACCGTTCCGGAAATCATCTCCTATGATAATAATGTGCTGGTAATCCACTGTAAGGGAAACGAAGATACGATCCGTATGGGTAAAGAGATTTCCTTCAGACGTCGTGACTCTAAAGGAAAAGTAACCTCTTATAATATCCCCCAGAATTAAGGCGATCCCCTATTTGACATCGGGGGCTGGATACTCGTATCATGTTCTCGTGATATTTAATGCTACTTTTATGATGAATTGACACGAATCAAGGAGCACAGGAAATGAATCGACGGGATTTTTTACAGCGGTGTGCGTACGGCCTGGGGGCATTAACGCTGGGTTGTTCGGTGAATTCGGGGGCGAAGGGGAGTCGAGGCGGCGGGAAGAAGCGACCCAACATTGTGTTTATCCTGGCGGATGATATGGGGTACGGGGACGTACGGGCGTTGAATCCGGAATCGAAGGTGCCGACGCCAAACCTGGATCGGATCGCACACGAGGGGATGATATTTTCCGATGCGCATTCCGGCTCGGCGGTGTGTACGCCGACGCGGTACGGGGTATTGACGGGGCGGTACTGCTGGCGGACGCGGTTGAAACGGGGAGTGCTGAACGGGTATTCGGGACATCTGGTGGATCCGGATCGGTTGACGGTGGCGGACGTGTGCAAGCAGGCGGGGTATCATACGGCGTGTATCGGCAAGTGGCACCTGGGGATGGATCTGCCGCGCAAGCCGGGCGGAAAATCGACGGATTTGGATTACACGAAGCGGATTGAGAACGGGCCCAACGTGAATGGGTATGATTATTTCTACGGGATAGTAGCGTCGCTGGATTTTCCGCCTTATGTGTTTATTGAAAACGATCGTTTTACGGAACCGGCCAGCGAGAGTGTCCCCAGAGTCGGCTTTCCGGGATTTCGGCGAGCGGGACCGAAATCTCCGAGTTTTTCGCATATCGAGGCCCTGGATGTGTTGACGGGGAAGGCGACGGGGTATATTCGGGAACGGGCCAAAAACGAGGAGCCATTCTTTTTGTACCTGGCATTGACGGCGCCGCATAAGCCCTGTCTGCCGGCAAAGCGATTTCAGGGGAAGAGCGGAATCGGTCCGTACGGGGATTTCGTGATGCAGGTGGACGATGCAGTCGGGCAGGTGTATCGTACGCTGAAGGAGCTAGGACTGGCGGAGAATACGCTGCTGATCTATACGAGCGATAACGGTTCGTACATGTATCGCTGGGCGGCGGATAAGCCGGATCATAAAGAGGATGCGTCGGTGCAGGGGTATCATCCATCGGTGCACCGGGCGAATTACATCTGGCGGGGGACGAAAGCGGATATCTGGGAGGGAGGACATCGGATACCATACCTGGTGCGCTGGCCGGGGCAGGTGAAGGCCGGCTCGGTTTGCAAGCGGACGATATGTCTGACGGATTTTATGGCGACGTGTGCTGAGATTGTGGGGTATGCTCTGCCGGCGAACGCGGGGGAGGATAGTTTCAGTACGGTGCCGTTGATGAAAGGATTGGATTGGGAGACGCCGCGGGCGCCGGTGATCCATCATTCGGTTAACGGGATGTTTTCGCTGCGGGATGAAAAGTGGAAAATGGTGTTCGGCAATGGTTCTGGGGGACGAGAGAGACCAGCCGGCAAACCGTTTACCAAGCCATATTTCTTGTTTGATCTGGAAAATGATCCTTCGGAAACGACCAATGTGATCGAGAAGTATCCTGAGGTGGCGCAGCGGTTAGAAGCGAAGTTGGATGAGATACGCGAGAACGGGAGAAGTAGAAAGAAAGGATGAAGGATAAAGACTAAAGGAAGAAAAAGGGAACCACAAATTGCACGGATTAAATTTATAATAAAACTAAAAAGACAAATCGCCAAAAGAATGGCGGGCACGGCCCGCCCTACGCGTACGTGGGTGAGTTGTGTATTAGCAGATGCGGGGGAGTTCTTCGCCATAGGGGGTGTCGAGGATGCGTTGTCCACCGATGCGGGTATTGAGGCGGACGAGTCCGGCGCGATCGTCGGCGTGGCCAATGACGGCGGCATGGCGACCTGAAGGATGGAAATGTAAGGCATCCAAGGTTTTTGGCACGGCGTCGGGCGCGACGGCGAAAATCATTTTCCCTTCATTGGCGACGGTCAGAACATCGAGACCGAGCATATCACAGGCGCCGAGGACTTCAGTGCGAACGGGAAGTTTCTCTTCTTCCAGGATGAATCCGACCTGTAGAGCCATTTCGTTGAGGTTGGAGGCCAGGCCGCCACGGGTGGGATCTTTCATACATTTGATTTTATCGCCGCAGGCGTCCAGGACTACTCCGACGAGGTCAGCCAAGGGTGTGACATCACTTTGGACAGGCGAAGCGAATTGCAGACCTTCACGCACACTCATCACGGCAATGCCGTGATCGCCGATGACGCCGTTAATAATAAGTACGTCGCCCGGTACGATTCTGTCGGGAGTGAAGTCGAGACCGTTTCGCATAAGGCCGACGCCGCTGGTGGTGAGGAAAATCTGTCCGGCCTGGCCTCGTTCGACGACCTTGGTATCGCCGGTAACTACGTTCACGTTGGCCTGTTGGGCGGATTCGCCTACCGAGTGCAGAATTTTCTGTAAGGTCTCCAGGGGGAGTCCCTCTTCGATAATCATGGCGAGCGAAAGGGCGAGGGGTTTGGCGCCGCGTGCGGCCAAATCGTTAACAGTGCCGCAGACGGCGAGCTTGCCGATGTCGCCACCGGGAAAGAACAACGGCTGGACCACGAAACTGTCGGTGGTGAATGCCAAGGTCGAGCCCGGCGCCTCCAGTCGGGCGCTGTCGGCCAATTGCCGGAGGTTGGTATTGTCCAAAGCGGGGACGATTTCGCGGCGGATGAGTTCCTGCATGAGGGAGCCGCCGCCGCCGTGAGCGAGTTTGATCTGTTCGTCGTTCATATACTTTCGTAAAATTGGCATTATCCGCCATTATTATAATCTATCAAAACATCATGTTCTATCATGTTGACCCATATACTCTCACCTTTTAAGCTGATTTTCATGAGCATGTCTGTGTCGCCTTGGACAACCCCCAGATTTTCCACTCCCCACCAGGTTTGTGCAATCGTCGCTTGAATTTTTGCCTTGACCTTGAAATGTTCCCCAAAATAGTCTATCTCCATATTCATCGAGCCGTTAATGTTCAATTCGGCCTGGACTTTCGCCGCTTCGGGGAAGTTGCCCGCAGGCACGCTGACGGATTCAAAGCCAACCAGAAGGATATCCGTATCCACTTTTCCCTGGAAACCCGTCACGTCAATATCGATGCCCGGCGTGCTTATGTCGTAATCAAGCGTTCCGGCAAACGATCCGGAATCCTGAAAACTTTGCCCTACCTCCAAGACCTTAGGGACGGCCATCAGCGCATCCATCTGTAAATCATACTGGACCAGATCGTTAAACGAACCCCATCCCAGTTGGTGCATGCCCCAGTAGTCTTCATACCAGCAACTGGTCATGTTGCTCTCTGAGCCGGAAACCGTCACATCCAGACATTCACATCCATTTATAATCCGTGGGGAATTGCTCACAGATACCGTTGCCGTTCCCGAACCGGAATCGTTTAACAAGCCATCGGAGTCCTGGATGGAATAATCCGCCTGATAGGTCCAACTGGCTCCCGGCTGGTTGTAGCCACGATATGTTTCCAGTTCGTATCGGTTATGGTCGGACATGTTCAAGCTCGCTTCCGGCATACTTAACACGTGATCAAACAAATCGATTTCAAACGTAACCGGTCCACTCTGCTGGATGACCATGTTTTCCACCGAAATTTCGTATTGGCATTTGTCAAAATCGAATTTCGCACTGACCAGGGGACCTTCTTCCGATGGGGCGCGGGAACAGGTCTGGGCGGCATTCTTCGAAACGAATTCCTGACCCGGGATGGTAAGGGTTTCGTCCCCCCAACTAATTCGCAGAGGATTCGCCGTGTCATACTCTCCTGCCATTGTGAAGGAACCGGCAACTTTCATGGCGTCCGAACCAGGTTTGGAGCCCAGTCGCACATCGTATTTATCAATGGATAACGAATCTGTCACGCCCATCAACAATTGCATCGGACACGGTTTTTTCGGTCCGTTGACGAGGTTTTCGTCAAGCTGCGCCTGGGCGACATAACTGCCGATTTGAATCTCAACGGCCATGGGACATGATAAACCGGTTAAGTCGATGTTTTTGGCGGAAAAGAGACAGGCCCCCTTTTTAGTATCATATTTAAATTGCGTTTGTGATGCGTTTTCCTTGTGCGTATAATTGTATTTTCCTTTTTTTAACGAAGTATCGTCGATAGGAAAGACACACACCAGAGGTTCCGGCATGCCGTCGGAATCGAAGCTTATAGTAATGGTATCTGCCTGAGAAAAATCGGCCTCTGTTGCATCCAACAAACCGGAAAAACGGATACTATCCTCGCCCAGATATTTTCCCGCCTTGACGGTGCATTTTTTACTGACGGTTAATTCCCCGGACAACGCCTCCGGCGATACGGCCCCGTATAGAATGATTAATAAATAAACAGTTACCCCCCAAATACTTGTAGCGAGAGATTTACCTTTTGGTTTCATTTGAACATTCCTTTCCCACAAAGACTTACCTTCGTTTCGGTTTATGCAAATGATCTGAAATTATCCCGTTACGTTCACTTCGTGATGCTGTTCCATTTACTTTGCGCTAATTCTACTTTGTCGGCAGGGAACATGCAATACTATTTTACTTGCGTTTTGCAGAAATTTAGTGGGATGATCCGCCGGCGGGAAATTTTCAGGGCTTCCTTGGCAGAGGGGGCTTTTTATTCTACATTACGGTATCGGAAAAAGGCGCTGCAGGCGCCTTCGCGGCTGACCATACAGGCGCCGACGGGGGAGGCGGGAGTGCAGCGTTTGGCAAAGAGGGGGCAGTCCGTCGGGAGATTCATTCCCTTGACAATATTGGCGCATAAGCAGCCGGCGGGTACGTGATCCTCGGGTTCGGCAAGTTGAAAAACCTGTTTGGCGTCGAAGTCGG
>CAZNQT010000332.1:0-5829 GCA_964574885.1 uncultured Pirellulales bacterium | reverse complement strand
ATACGTCTCCGGCACAAAGTACCCCAACGCCCAATAGATTCGCGAAGTCACGATCTCCGCCGTTCCCGCCAGGTGCGGATAATTCGTATCCTCTAGTTTTATCAAGTACTTATGACCATTTTCATCCTCCCCGATGAATCCCAGCGACACTCCCTTATCCTTGATTTTCAGTATTGTAAACGGCCCCGATGGCGCCGGCCCTCGATTGGGCCCCCGCGCCAATATCTCCGGATCGATCCCCCGTATCGCCCGGTTCGTATAAAAACTCGAATCCGGAACCTCCCCATTTTTCCCTAAATCCTTTGCCGGTAAACCTTTACAAGATATTTTACTCCACTGCCTGCCTACATCAAAAAAATCCCGCACCGGGTAAAAATACGTCGTCTTGAAGAAAATCTCCCAGGTCGCATCATCCGAAAATCGCACTCCTTTATCGTTCGGATGAACAAATCGAGCCTCATTATAGTATTGATATTGACGACAACCTGTAAGTAGAGTAAGGTTTACAATGACTATAAGTAACGTGTTGATTTTAGGAGGGTTAAAAGCAGAAAAACACATAATGTAACAGGTTGGTTCCGGAATAATCGCCTGATCTTACGATTGCAGTACAACTTCCTTGATCGGCTGTGGTTTTCTCCGATACGGACGAGTATTCAGCGCTCGGGCATTTGTGAATTGTTGGTCTTTATACTGTTTTGCAACCGGAATATGGCTTTGTTTGACAATTCTGGCCGGTACTCCCACCACGGTGGCGTAAGCGGGCACATCTTCGATGACGACGGCACCGGCGCCGATGACGGCCGCTTCGCCGATGGCGATATTTTGAATCACCGTCGCGCCGATACCCACAAACGCCGCCGGCTCGGTAACGACATGCCCCGCCATTCTGACACCGGGACAAATATGACTCGCCTCGCCGATGCGGGATTCATGATCGATGATGCAACTGGTATTTAAGATGGCCGAATCCTCAATGGCAACATGAGCGCAAATGTTTGCGCCAGCACAAATTACGACATTTTTACCTATGTGTGCCGTATCGGCGATACACGAGGCAGGATGAATGGCGCTGACCAGACTGATGCCGGTTTTTTCCAGCGTCTGGGCATAGGTCTGACGGATACGATTATCTCCGATGGCGATGATGGCGCCGCCGATCCCCAGTTCCGCAAAGGTGGGAATCAGCGATAGATCGCCCAGAACCTCGATACCGTCCACCCCGGTATGGTGAAGCGCCGGATTGGAATCGAGAAATCCGACGACTTCGAACTGATGGTTGGTCCGGAGGATATCGAGAACAACCCGTCCATGCCCCCCGGCGCCGATGATAGCGATTTTCATGCTCGAACCCTTACGAAAATTGGGTTTGTTTTGTAAAAAAACGTAAAGCCCGATAATCTCTTGATTTAGGTATCGGTAATATTGCAGGGATTAATACAGTCATTTTGACCCTAACGAAGTATTTAATCCGGGCCAACAGTATTGATAAGACGGATTGGAATGAGGCGGATTCTCCACGGGCAAAACGGTGGATTTTCGGTAGGGTGAATTTGCCCTAACCATTGAAATAATTTGAGTTTATACGCAGATAAAACGTAAAGCAGGAAATGAGACAATCCGATAATACATGAAAGGAATGTAGCTATCAAAACTACCTATGAACGACTCGGAGTATCTGGTTACGTACACCAGGGCGTAGGTACCCAAAGAGTAAGGAATGATAAGCGATGACAAAGTGGAAACGAAATTTCATGATGTTTTTGGTACTGATTTTCGGATGCCTGCTGGGAGGCTGCGGCGAGGGGCCGGAGAGTATGGGGCGTTTTCGGGCAACGCCGGTAACGAATATCATTCTGGAAGAACTCGGGGTGATCGATGAAGATCCGGCGATCTTCGCGGGCGCGCGGGATCCCTTGCCCCGGGATATGGTCCCGGACAGTACGGAGTACGTGATCGGCCCCGGAGACATTCTGGACCTATCGATCTATGAGTTATTCGGTCCGGGGCAAGAATGGGTGGGTCGTAAGCAGGTAAGCGAAGTAGGCCGGATCACGGTCCCGGAGATCGGGACGTTCCGGGCGGCGGGCAAGACGGAGCTAGAGTTGACAGATACGATCAAGAATCTCCTGAATCCGCGGCTGATCAAGGATCCGATCGTGACGGTCGTGGTGACGGGACCGCGGAAGAAGGTCTATAGCGTCTCGGGCGCGGTGGCCGCCCCCGGACCGTATGTATTAAGCGAGAATGATTTTCGGATCTCGCGTGCGTTGGCGGCGGCGGGAGGTATCCCGCAAACGAATGCGGATAATGCGTATGTAATCCGCACGCGGGGGACGATGCCGGTCGGCGGGGACATGGGCGAGCCGGCGCCGTTGTCGGAAGAACCGGACATCTGGTCGCCATCCGCACCGGCGGAGACGCCGGAAGCGAACCCCTCGGAGCCGGAGCGAATGATTCCGGATATGAAGAAGACGGTTCCGCACAAGCCCGAGCCCACCCCGGCAGAGCCGACCCCGGCGCCCGTGAAGCCAAAGCGTGAGCAGGATGAGTTGTTAGAAAGCATAACGCCGATGTCGGTAGTCACGCCCCCAACGGTCGGGATCCAGGGGGGAAATTTCTACGGTGAAGTAAAAATCAACTTTAACTTTCCCTCCGACGGAAGCATGGGCAGCGGCACGACGGTCCCCCCCTCAGGAGCGTCGCCCAGCGCTGCGACCCCATCATCCAGCGGAGGCACCGAGGGCCAAGGCGCGTTACCGTCAACGCCATCGATGAAGCCGGAACCTCCCACCGCATCGAAACGAGCGCCCTCGCTGGCGGGCTGGCGATTAGTCCGCAAGGGGAATCGATTCGAGTTGGTCCCGGACGAGGGTGCGGCGCCGATGGCATGGGAACCCGAGGAGAACGAGCCTTCTCGTCGAGATGGAAATATCCCGTCCGAACCGGGCCGGGGCGCATTTAGTCTGCCCCAAGGCGAGCCGATCCAGCCTGGATTAGATATGGGTTGGGATGACGAGGGCTTAACCGTACCGCAGCAAGAAGTAATCAAAGTGGACTTGAAGAAACTCCGCGGCGGAGACTGGATGCAGAATATCGTCATACGTCCCGGTGATGATATCCAGGTACCGTTTAATGCGACGGGGATTTACTCGGTGATGGGTCAGGTGGCCCGACCTGGGGCGTATAGTCTGGCGGGTCAGCGTTTAACATTGAAACAAGTGATCTCGACGGCGGGCCCGTTGACGGCGTTGGCCTGGCCGAGTCGCTGCGAGATCATTCGTCGTTTGGGAGACAACAAAGAGGTGACGTATTTGGTGAACCTGGAGAAGTTGTTCGCAGGTACGGCGCCGGATTTATTTATCAAGCCGAATGACATAATCAATGTGGGATCCCATCCGATAGCGCGATGGACGGCGGTGATTCGTCAGAGTTTCCGCAGTACCTACGGATTCGGTTTCGTGTATGATCGTAATTTAGCGGATAAAGATTTCGGGCATTAAGGAAGGGAAGAGTTCCCAGTTCACGGTTCACTGTTTACGGTAAGAAAAGAATCGGAACCACTCGTCACGCTAACCCCTGCCCGCTGCGATGAGCGCAGTGGGCAGATTTCACAGGTGGCAGGGATAGAATATAGTAATACATGACTGAGAAGACGCACGTAACGGAGAAGCAACCGGGGGTCGAGGGGGGCGGTACGTTCGTCGAGAAGCTTTTCCCGGAATTACGACTCGGCGCGACTTTCCATACGGGAGTATTCTATTCCCTTGCCATTACCCAACTATTCGTATTTGGGTACTGTTGGCTGATGTGTTTTGCGCCGCTAAATCACTATGCGATATTGAACCAAAATGCATTGATGGCGGTATATTTGTTAAATCTATTTTCCCTTTTCGCCTTATCTCTCTGGAGAGACCTTCGTCGCGGCTATTCCTGGGCCCGGACCATATATATCCTCTGTGCGATGTTTGAGATTTTTTTCTCCTTAATTCTGTTTAAGGAGTTTAATTCCTTACCCCTGATTTTTGGATTGGTCATTCAGCATGGGTTGAATTATCTTCTAGTGTATTCACTGTTTATCTTTGGTTTCCTGGTATTTACCGTTTTGTACCTGTTAGGCGGCTATTCCTGGTGTAAGAATGGCTATACGGTATGCGCCTGCTTCGGGATTTTGCTTTCCCTGCTGATCGTATTTCGATCTGCCACCAACATACTCAGCCTATTTTTCCCGTTCTTCATCGGTTATACCTTTCTGGTCATCGTGTATATGCTATCCCGTCCGATGGAATCCCCTTCCCTGACCGAGGAAATCCGTACTCCCGAGACCCCGGTCCGGCGTCCGGAGCGTTATTGGAAATATGGGGTGATCGGGCTCTTGTTGCTTTTTTTATTTCATGAGGAATTGCGTTATCTCTTCGAGTTATGGAGCGATCCGCAGGAATCACACGGTCTGCTGATCCCGTTGTTTAGTTTATATTTTCTCTATCAAGATCGAGCCCGTCTAGGCCAGGCGGTGGGACGGGCGAATCCGGTCGGTTTGGCGGCGATACTCAATTGCGTGGGGTGGTATTTATTCTGGCTTTTAAATGGGTTTGCGTATCCCCGGCAATTGATCCTCGTGGTGATGCTAGGGAGTATCGTGTTGTTCGTGGGGGGGTGGTCGATCCTGCGTTGGGTGTGGCTGCCGATCGTATTTTTACTGTTTGCGATCCCGATTCCGGCTCGGATTCACTGGGAGATCGCAATGCCGCTGCGGAGGATGGCGTCGGTGGTAGCGGCGGCGGTATTAAACGGCCTGCCGCACATCGATTGTACGAGCGAAGGGGTACTGATCCACGGGATTCATACGACGATGAACGGAAGCGAGGAGTTTAGTCTCAACGTTGCGAATGCATGCAGCGGGATGCGAATACTGCGCACGTTTGTGGCGTTAGGGGTGGCGATGGCGTATTTGGAGTATCGACCGTGGATCCATCGAGCGGTTCTACTGGCGAGCACGGTCCCGATCGCGGTATTTTGCAATATGCTTCGAGTTCTGATCACGGGGATCCTGCACGTATATTTCAGCCATGAGCTATCCAGCGGTACGCCGCATATGTTACTCGGTATGGCGATGCTGATCGTGGCATTCGGATTATATGGATTATTAGCGTGGATCATGAATCGTATTTACATGGAGGAGGAGGAGCAGGCCGAAGGGATTCTCACGGTCGGACAGTAATTGTGCGAAGGAAAAGTTTACAGTTGCCAGTTAACCGCTAACAGCCAGAAGAAACGTTACCGTTTACTGGTAACAATGTGAGAAAGGATGGGCAACGTGAAAAAAGTGAGAATGAGTAAAACCGTCACTTACTCATTTACTCATATACCCATTCACTCATTTACAAATTTATAATTTGCGAACTATGAAAGACGGACGAGTACAAGAATATATATATACGCCCTGGAAGCGTTTAGTGCGTGACCCGGCCTTTCTGGTCTGCGCGTTCGTATTAGCGTTGTCGGCGTGCGGGATGCTGGTGGGGAGTCAGTATTGGCATTTGCGTAAGGAGCCACTGGCATTGCGTAAATCCCTGGATGGTCTGGACCCGAATGAGTTGAGTCCTTATGAGCTCGTGGGGCAGCATAAGATCGAGGACGAGGCCATCGAAGAAGCCCTGGGTACGCAGGATTATATCCAATGGCAATTGGTAAATTCCCAGTTGGATTCCCGCAATCCGTTCTATCGGGTGAACTTGTTTATCACGTATTACACGGGGAATCCGGATAAGGTGCCGCACGTACCGGATTGGTGTTACGTGGGCAGCGGGGGCATCATTGAGAATAAGC
>CAZNQT010000331.1:0-5840 GCA_964574885.1 uncultured Pirellulales bacterium | reverse complement strand
GTAGATGAACGCAACGTCCCCGATCGTGGTGACACTGTCAGGTATCATAACGCTCATCAGGTTGGTGCAGTTATAGAATGCCCCGTCCCCGATCGTGGTGACGGTCAGTGAGTCCAGTGTGTCGGGAATGACGACATCACCGCCCGGACCGGAGTAACCGGTAATCGTGCATGTGTTGGGGTCATGAGAATTTACGACCCACGAATAATCATCTTCATCCACCGCCAAAACCACCGACGCCGAACACAACAATACCGCCAACACTACTCTTGCCAAGAAAAACGACTGTTTTTTCATCATATTCGCCTCCGACCGTTGGCCCCTGTGCCTTATAAGTACCGCCTATTATAAACTGTGATTTCCCATTTAAAATTCAAACCTACGAATTTTCCAAAAGATAATCCTCACACCGAAATCTATTCCATTTTACAGAGATTTGTGTAATAAAACACCATAATTTTTGCGAATCCCGCTGGATTGCTATAAAAATAACCTATCTTGTTTAATCCAAACAACTTAGGAACGCACTATCTCCTCTCCACTGGTTAAACAGACCGTTTAACGCCTTGAATATTCGATACCTACGTGAATCCTAAATACCGCAATCGGTCTATACGATCCAATATTTTGCCAAACAGCAAGCGATTAACAAAGACTTCTGCCATCTGGAAAATGAAATAACCGGAATGTTTGACCACTCTGGCTCTGATCTTTACCAATTTTTCCCGCAAGGTTGTTAAAGTCCACTGCTGAATCTACCCTCTTCTAACATGAAAAACCTCATAAAATGTACTCTAAGATGCCTATACTATCAAATTTGACTTTCTTTGCAACTGTTTATCCGAGAAATCCGGGAAGAATATAGAATTTAGAATCCGGAAGGGATTATCTACACGTCACGCTGCATGGCGATCTCGTCGCAGTTATCCTGCTTGGGGCAGCGGAGGCAATCGGACCAGACCTTATACGGCAGCGAGTCCCTGGGGATACGTCGAAATCCCAACTTCTCGAAGAATTCCGGCTCCAGGGTGAGGGTAAAGAGTTTCGGCAGTTTCAGCAGCCGGGCCTGTTCCCCGGCGGCTTCGATCAGCGCCCGGCCGATCCCGCGGCCTTGCCAAGCCGAAGAGACTGCCAGGGATTTGATCTCGGCCAGATCGGACCAATAGACGTGCAGGCAACAGCAGCCGACGATTTGATCGTCTTGTTCGCAGACCTGGAAATCCCGTAACGACTGATATATATCCTCCAGCGAACGAAACAACATACGCCCCTGTTCGGCATATTCGTTGATCAGGTCTCGGATTGAAGGAACGTCAGTCACCCGGGCGTTTCGTATCAATTTATCACTCCCATTAGAAAAGAAAATACTAAATACTAAATACTAAATACTAAATCCGAAACAAATTCAAAGGCTCAAAATATAAATATTCAAAACAGAATGCTGTAATTTTCAGCCATCGACATCTAACCGGGAAACCCATACTCATGAGTACATGAGCATGCCACTCGTCCGTTACAATATAAATGGTAGGCACAGCCTACCCTACATCATTCGATGGCGGCCGCCCGTTCCGTACGAACCGTAGAGTATAGTACTTATCAGGGGGCTTATCGACAATAGTAAAATAGCTCGACCTGCAGCAATGATTCTTTATACTATAATTTCCCATGCGATTTGTAGTGCAGGAACATCGAAAAGATCAGGACGTCCATTGGGACCTGATGCTGGAGAAAGGCGAGCGTCTGGCGACGTGGCAGACGCCGGCGCCGCCGGAACAGTGGAGTGAAATTCCCCTACCTTGTCAGAAGCTAGTGGACCATAGATTGAAGTACCTGACTTACGAAGGCCCCCTCAGCGACAATCGCGGTACGGTTTGTATGGTCGCCGCAGGAACCTGTCTGCCGCAACTCGTTTCCGAGAATAACTGGCAGATCCGGTTGGAAGGTGATAGTATAACCGGAAACCTCGGATTACTTAAAATCCGCGAGGAGCATTGGCAGTTGACCTTTCAGGGAGAAAAGGTATGAGCGCAAATGGGCAGGATCGACGAATGGACGTGTCGGCAATTCTGATCGCGGTGGGTTTATTTTGGTTCTCGGGGTGCCAAAGCAATCCCCCTCAACCGATTCGCAGCACGCCGGGACATATCTCCCGGTCCTCCTCGAATTTAGCGCTGGATCAACGGTTGAGCGAGATTCCGGGCGAGCCTGCCGCACCGAAATCTCTTACGAATGCCGAACGGGTCCGCCTGCGGAACCGGGAAATTCTGCTCGGCGCCGACAATCTTGGCCGCGTCATTAAAAACGACCTGAAACAACTGCCCGGCAATCTCTGGCAGGATAGCAAGGACTACATTACCAACAAAACCAATATCGCGATTCTCCTGGTCGGCGGCGCAGCGTCCGGATACGTGCGGGCGGTACATGACGATGAAATCGAGGATCATTTTGAAAATCACGATGCGTTTCCTCGTGATTTTACGATTGCCCAGGGCGCGATTCCCCTCACGGAAATAGGTCTGAGCGGGGCCGGGTATCTCGCCGGGGTGCTGAGTAAGAATCAGGAAATGTACCAGGTTTCGCGCAGCACGATCGAGGCCCTGATCCTGAACGGCATTTATACCGAGTCGTTAAAGCTGATCGCCCAGGACGACAGCCCCAACGGTGAACATCTCGCCTGGCCCAGCGGGCACACTTCGACCAGCATGGCCTTTGCCGCAGTGTTGGATGAGTACTACGGCCCGTTGGTCGGCTGGCCTTTGTACGCCCTGAGCGGATTCGTAATGTACGAGCGGATGGAAAGCGGCGAACACTGGGCCAGCGACGTCGTCTTCGGCGCCGCTATTGGCTTCACCGTCGGCAAAACCGTCGCCGGCAAATACAAACCGCAACTATTTGGCATGGATATATCGCCCTATATGGATCCCTTCAGCCAATCCGCCGGCCTCGCCTTGAGCAAACGGTTTTAATCTTAGATATATGAACAGTTTTCCTGAAGATATTGCCTTTCGGTTATCCTGGCGGCCGTATCAACAGCGGGTCTTGGAGGAGTTACATGAGCATCTCGACGATAATCATTTACACGTCATCGCCGCTCCCGGATCCGGCAAAACAATATTGGGTCTGGAAGTGTCCCGCATCCTCAATCAGCCGACCCTGATCTTCGCCCCCACCCTGGCCATTCGCGATCAGTGGGTGGATCGGTTCCTCAGTTTCTTCTGTACCAATCATCAGGAAATTCCATCCTGGATTTCCCGTGATCTCCGCCGGCCGAAATTTCTGACCGTTTCCACGTATCAGGGTCTGCATAGCGCGTATATGGGAAAACGAGAATCCGAAGCGGAAGAGCCGGAAGAGGAGTTATCGGAAGAACGGCGTCAAGGCAACGATGCAGCGCCCAGGAATAAAACCGAGGCCAAACAGAACCTGATCGACCGGTTACAACGAATCGACTTCCATACCATTGTGGTCGATGAAGCGCATCATCTCCGCAGTGAATGGTGGAAATGCCTGATCGACATCAAGCAGCAACTGAATAATCCAACCATCGTCGCTTTAACCGCCACGCCCCCCTACGACGTTTCGAGCCAGGAATGGCAGCGGTACCTGGAACTCTGCGGACCCGTCGATGCCGAAATCTATGTCCCGGAACTCGTCCAGGAGAAGAACCTGTGCCCGCACCAGGATTATGTCTATATCTCGACGCCCCTGCAGGAAGAAGAGAACGAAATCACGGAGTTTCGGCAGAACGTGGACCAGGCGTACCGGGAGATATGCGCGGACCCGGAATTTATCCGGGCGCTGGAATCTCTGCCGGCAGTGCAAAATCCTAAAGATTATATTGCCCGGATTCTGGATGACCCGGCTTTTTATTCCTCACTGGCGATATTCCTACGCCAATTAAATAATTCATCTGTAGCACATTTATATAAAATTATTGGCATCGATGCGAAAAACGCCCTTCCGTTCAATTTGGAATTGATGGAAGTTCTGTTGACCGGTTGTTTATATACTCACCGTAAACGTTTTACCGAATTCGAAGATGTGCTTATCCGGATAACACGTACGCTCAAACGGATCGGCGGCATCGAAAAGCGATCTGTACGCTTAACCAACACCCGCGAAATCACCCGGCTGTTGGCAACGAGTTGCTCCAAACTGCAAAGCATTCGCGAAATCGTCAAACTGGAAAGCGAATCTATAGAACACGATCTGCGCCTGGTGATTTTAACGGATTTCATCCGTCGAGAGGATTTACCCAAAAGCAGCCAGGACCTCAAACCCCTAAAGCGACTGGGAGTGGCGCCGATCTTCGAAACCTTACGCCGGGCGAATATTCCGGACATTCGATTGGGAATTCTCAGCGGCTCGCTGGTCGTGATTCCGCAAACGGCACGTAATCTCATCCAATCGATGGCAGCGCAAACGGGTCTGGATATGCACCGATTGAAAATGAACGCCTTACCCTGTGATCCGGACTATGTATCCGTCGATATCACCGGTCAGGATCAGCAGAAAATCGTCAGTCTGATAACGCGCTTATTCAACCAGGGGGGCATTACCGTTCTGGTGGGTACCAAATCGCTGTTGGGTGAAGGCTGGGATGCCCCGTCGATCAACACCCTGATCCTCGCCAGTTTCGTCGGTTCCTATATGTTATCCAATCAAATGCGTGGCCGGGCCATCCGCGTGCAGACTGGTAATCCCCAAAAAACCGCCAATATCTGGCACCTGGTATGCGTAGAGGTCGAATCTTCTCAGTATATCGAAGACCTGAATATGTTGACGCGCCGGTTTAAGGCGTTCGTCGGCGTGTCATTCCGGGAACCGGTCATCGAAAATGGGTTAGAGCGTCTGGGACTGGGACAACCTCCCTTCGATCAGGATCAAATCGATCGGATCAATACCACGATGCAGCAAAAAGCCCTGGCCCGCAGTGATCTGCAGCGGGACTGGTTCCTGGCCCTGGAAACGGACACGCAGGGACAAATGGTCGAAGAAATTGCCTGTTCCCCGCGCCTGCTGCCGCGACCGTTTGTTCTGGCAGGAGCGACACTGTCGTTTATCGGCGGCGCGCTTTGGATCGGACTGATCCTCTTTGCTATCCTGATGATGTCCACGCAAATCTTCCGCGATACGCTCGGCAGTTTCTGGAACCTCACCTGGATTCTCGTCATGATTGCAGGAGTGATTGGAACCTGGAAGACCCTACCGAAAAGCATAAAAGCTCTCCTTCTATATCTCCGCCACCGTTCCGAGGCCGCGTGTATCCGACAGATCGGCAAAGTCTTACTCCACGCTCTGATCGAGACGGACATCATCCGTACGGGCGCAAATAATCCGAAAGTCGTCGCCCGAAAAAAGCAATCCGGTTCGGTAACCTGCTCCGTTCGTAACGTCACGACCTATGAAAAATCCGCTTTTCTCAATGCCCTGGAAGAAATCTTCAGTCCGATCCAAAATCCTCGGTATCTCTTACATTGTCAAACCTTCCTGGGGCGGTTAGGGATGAAGGATTATTATCCGGTCCCGCAAATCCTCGGTCGCAATAAAGAAACCGCCCAGACGTTCCTGATGCTCTGGGCGCGCTTTATCGGACGGGCGGAATTGGTCTATACCCGCTCTCTCGGCGGTCGGGAAACATTGCTCAAGGCGCGCGGTAAAGACTGGTCCGCCGACCTGCCCCGACAAACCGAACGCGTGAGAACCTGGAAATAATCTTAAAACAAATCCATTTGGGGTGACACCGCCAAGCGCAGCTTGGGGGTGGAAATAGTCGCTAATACTACAGTTTCTCCTCCAATTCCAGACTCCGACGAAAATGGTTATCTTTCTCTATC
>CAZNQT010000330.1:0-5887 GCA_964574885.1 uncultured Pirellulales bacterium | reverse complement strand
TAAATGTACCAAACAGGTACTGTGTCAGAATCGCCATCCACCTCGACTTTGTCTCGGTGGCTGCCACCCCTCACAGTTTAAAGTTCTATTAATTTCAGTCATAGGTGACTCTGGGATCGACGAAGGCGTAGCTGATATCTGATAATAATGTACCCAGTAGAACGAGTACGGCGGTGAACACGGATAGGGCCATGATGGTGGGATAGTCACGGGCCATCATGCTGTCAAAGAACAATCGGCCGAGGCCCGGCCAATTGAACATATATTCAAGAATGACAGAACCGCCAATGATCTCCGGCAGGAGCAAACCCAGAAGAGTCATCATGGGAATGAGGGTATTGCGAAAGCCATGGTTGATCAGGACGCAGCGTTCGGGGAGGCCTTTAGCGCGGGCGGTGCGAATGTAATCGCGGCGCAAGACTTCGAGCATATTCTGACGAACGAAACGAGAATAATAGGCCCAGGTATAAATACTAAAACAGAACGTGATTAAGATATAATGTTTGGCGAGGTCCAGGAATTTGCCGGCGGTCGTCAAGCTGTCATAGTTCTCCGAGGTCATCTGCTGAAAGGGGAGGATTTGCCATTTAACGCCGACCCACAGGATCAGGGGAACCGCCAGGACATAGCTGGGCACGGAATAGAGGGCGTATAGTACGGTTCCGGAGACCGTATCAAAGAATTTGTTCCGTCGGGCGGCGGCATAGATCCCGATGGGAATAGAAACAGCAAGACTTAGAAGCAGGGAAAAAACAGTGAGGGATACGGTGGGCCACAGGCGTTCGGTAATTTTATCCATAACGGGTCTGCGATCGGCGGTGAGGGAAGCGCCAAAATCCAATCGTAGGAAACGTCCCAGCCATCGGACATAACGTTTGTGAATGGGTTGATCGAGTCCGTAATACTCGCGCAGTTGCTCATAGGTTCGGATCGACATTTGGGCATGGGCGGATTCGTGCACCTGTGCGGGATCGCCGGGGGCGAGATTGATAATCAGGAAGGTTACGAGGGTGATACCCAGGAGGGTGGGGATGGCGAGGAGAAGTCTTTTTGTTATGTAGGTTAACATGTAACAGTAATTAATTCAAAAATCAAAGTGTAAAATGCAAAATTATGGTGTTTGCTTCGCTCACAATTTTAATTTAAACAAAGGTACGGCACATCTCGAATGTAAGCCACCCCCAAGCTGTGCTTGGGGGTGCCACCCAATCAGGGCGACCACGTTGGGTCGCCCCTACAAGCTAAAACAATATACGCATGCCCACGCCAGCGTGGGTATGGCACACAGCTAAAAGCCTATCCTACGACTTGCTTGAGCATGCCACCCTCCGCTGTCAAAAAGCACAGCCGAGGGCGGCTGTGCCACACGGTTTATTGTCTCCCGATTACCACCGGGGGCTGACTTATTTTTGCATCCACCAGGATTCCAGGCCGGGCGTGAAATTGAACAGGCCCATGGGACTGACCTGCACACCTCGAATCCGACGATTTATCACAGCGATCAGCGGTTCATAAGCGATCCAGGTATAAGGCTGATCCCGGTAGAGAATCTGCTGAATTTCCTGATAGATTTTTTTTCGCCGACAAGGATCGAACTCGTATCGGCCTTTCCGGTAGAGAGCGTCGATTCGCGGGTGGGAATAGCCGATATAATTTCGCCCTTTTTGGCGCCCGGTCGAACACCAGACATTTTCGTCCAGGTCGGGATCGGGCCCAGGATTCCACATATTGATCATGGCTTCGAATTGGCGTCGGCGAATCATTTCGAGAAAAACGGACCATTCGAGGATTCGGATTTTCATTTGGATACCGAGTTTTTTCAGGTCCTGCTGATATATCAGAGCAATGCGGGTAAGATAATCGGGCGTTTGGGGGATCAGCAGAGTAAAGGCGAAGGGGATATTTTTACCCTCGATCAATGTACAGCGCCAACCGGTTTGGGGATCCAACCGCCAGCCGGCCTCCTCGAGCAGGGCCGCCGCCTGAGAGGGATTATAAGCGAGGGGTTTGACGTCGGGATTGAACATCCAGGAATCCGGATGATAGATGCCCAGGCATGGGGAAGCTAAATGGTAATAGACTTTTTCCAGGATCAAGGGGACATTCAAGGCATGAGTCATGGCATAGCGGATACGACGATCGGTAAAAAAGGGATTGCTGCCGTCCTGATTCCAACCGATGTAGCGAAAACGCCAGCGGGTTTTCCACAGTTTGTATCCGACTGAACCGTAGGCATCCGTATCGGTTGGGCAGGCAAATTTTTGCAGCGAGAGCCAGTCAATCACATCCACTTTTTGCAGGGCAAAATATTGCAGGGCAGTTGTTTCGGAGGGAATGATCCGAAAGCGGACATGCTGGAAATGCGGCTGAGGACCATAATAGTTCTGCCAGCGCTCCAGGTCGATGAACTGGTGTGGTTTCCAATGAGTAATACGATAGGGACCGTTGCCAACGGGGCATCGACTTAAATTCCGGTAGTATTCCCCGGTTTGCAGATCAGGATGGTTTTGTTTGTCTTTTGCATACCTATGTCGGGGCAGGATCGGAAAGATCAGATTCCAGCGGCGAGTGGCCTGGGGATTCGGCTGAACATATTTGACGGTATGATCGTCGAGCGCGATACATTCGGCAATAGGCAGGACGCTGCGACGCTGACCGAAGGCAGGAACAGCGGGATCGAGAATCTGCCGCCAGGAAAAGACAACGTTATGAGCCGTCAGGGGGCAATCGTCATGCCAATGGAGGTCTTGCCTTAAGGTTACCCAACATTCCGTGTGATCGTCGGACTCTTTATAGGATTGCACCAGCGCTTTGTTCGTCGTCCACTGCAGGTTTTCGCCAGGGAGGAAAAGCGGTTTGAAGAGCAGATTCACGACGGCAAATTCAGAGGGCGAAGAAACAAACAGGGGATTCAAGGTTAAGGGATTTTTCGCCAAGGCGACGGTAAGCGTTTCGTCGCCGGCAATCCGTTGGGGATATTGGGGAGGGGGCTCGAAAAGAGAGGGCGGATTAACGAGAGGATCCTGACAGGGGTCATAGGCGGCTGTTGGGCCATCTTGATCGGAAGGTGATTTTCGACACCCTATTGTGCAGCATGTCAGGATTAAAATCCCTTTCAGGATGATCCATCGTCGAACCAAACGATACTCCTATTCCTGGTAAATTACTCCCCTTGCTGAATTCTGAATATTATTTTGCGCGCGGATTATAACAAAACCAAGCTCTTTTCGTCAATATATAGTACTTTGGTCGGAGATTGTACAAAAAAACACCAAATCCAGTGTTTTTGCTCGACGAATCCTGCCGATATTATTATCATACCACTAAACCAGGCAAAGGACCAGGAACTATATGCCAGAGTGTAACACATACAAACGAATCCACTGCAGTTAGATTGGAATTTTCCCGATGGCCAAAGATAAATATTTACGCGCCCCCATACCGTCGTCCAAGATGCCGAACAGCATTCCGTATATTGTCACGAACGAATGCGCCGAGCGATTCAGCTTTTACGGGATGAAAACTGTTCTTACCATTTTCATGACCCAATACTTGATGAGCACCGACGGCAACTTGAGCGTGATGAGTGAAACAGAAGCTACAACCTGGTTTCATGTTTTCACTTCTGCCGTCTATTTCACGCCGATTTTGGGAGCCTTACTATCCGATATATTCTTCGCCAAATACAAGACCATTATTTCCCTGTCCATCGTGTATTGCCTGGGCCACTTAGCGTTGGCCCTTGACGATACTCGCCTGGGTCTGACCCTCGGCCTCACCTTAATTGCCTGTGGCTCCGGGGGGATCAAACCCTGTGTTTCCGCCAACGTGGGGGATCAATTCGGCAAGACCAATCAGCATTTACTTCCGAAAGTATTCGCCTGGTTTTATTTTTCGATTAACCTGGGATCGTTTTTCTCAACCATCCTCACGCCCATATTCCTGAATCGATACGGCCCGAGCGTAGCGTTTGGAGTTCCCGGGGCTCTGATGTTGTTCGCAACGATCGTTTTCTGGATGGGACGAAAAAAATACGTTCACATTCCCGCCGGGGGAGTCAGTTTCGTCAAAGAAGCATTCAGCGGCGAGGGATTACGCGCCATATGGAGACTGGGCATTTTGTACGTATTCGTCGCCATGTTCTGGTCTCTTTTTGACCAAACCGGTTCGTCCTGGGTTTTACAGGCCGAGAAGATGGATCTGTATTGGATGCATTTTGAATGGTATTCTTCTCAAATTCAAGCCGCGAATCCCCTTCTCGTAATGATCATGATCCCACTCTTTTCGCGCATCATCTATCCTGCACTCAATAAATGTTTTCGCGTAACTCCTTTACGAAAAATCTCCATCGGTTTATTTGTCGGCGTGGCCTCATTTTTGGTCATAACCCTGGCCGAACAAAAAATCACCGGCGGGGATATTGTGAAATATTCTTCGAGTTCTAAAAAGGAAAGTCTATCTCCGTATAAACTCATTGACGGGAAAACCGATACTACGGGCTGGGCGTCCTCGCAAGCACCGGATCCCAATCACCCCGTGGAGATAGTAATTCGGTTACGCGAACACAAAGCCTGGACCATATCCACTATGGAGATCGATCCGGCCGCCCGGTTGGGTTACGATGAAATACTCGATATCCTGGATGATCTATCCAACAGCTATCGAGAGCAAAATGAAACCGAAAAGAATAAAATTCTTAAAGCCGCGTTGCGTGAAGCGAGAGACAAGGTTCCCTGGAAACTCGACTATTTCGTAGGTTCTATCTTCTACCCCTCCCAGAAAGCGAAATTGGAAGCGGCAAAATCGACGGCAGAATCAATCAAACCGATCGGAGAAAAGGTCTTAAAGGAACTGGGAGAAGATCCTCGCGTTCTGGATAACGATTACTACTATCCCAAAGAAATTGAGGTGTTTTGCGCCGACTTCAGCGGCAAACTCCTGCCTCCATGTTATTATGAGTTAGAAAAAGACGAACAGAAAAAGATTTCGAGCGTTAGTGAGTACGCGATTGAAAAAGGCTGGACCCGGCTCGGCACGATGAGATTTACCGAAAAGGGAGAAATCCAGAACTATGAATTTACGCCTATAAAGGCAACCCACGTTTATCTTCAAATTAAGTCTAATTTTGGCGCGGATCGAGTCAAGATCGACGAGATAAAGGTATTAACCGACGAGGCCCTCCCTACGGAATCTCAGGCAACGGCCCAAGACGTATGGCCCGATGTCGCCGCCATCGGATATAAACCCAATATTGTGTGGCAAATCATAGCATATATTATTCTGACGGCTGCCGAGGTGATGGTTTCCATTACCTGCCTGGAATTTTCTTACACGCAGGCGCCCAAGAAAATGAAATCTTTTATCATGTCGATTTATCTGCTTTCCATCTCGCTGGGCAATGCCTTTACTGCCATTGTAAATGCGGTTATCTTAAATGAAGACGGCTCCAGCAAACTTACGGGGACCCAATACTTCTGGTTTTTCACGTTGATGATGTTAGTCACCGCCATCATTTTTGTTCCGTTAGCGGCCAAATACCAAGTTAAGGAATATATCCAGGACGAAGCACCGTTGGATAGTCAGGGAGAATCGTCAGAGGAAGGATAATATAGAAACCGCATGGGATCCGACTTCGCATTGCTTAGCATGCCACACGTTTCAAGTGCGAATTTTATGAATCGAAATGTATGGGAAGGAATGTTTGAAACGCTTGAAACTATAAACGCTCGTCCTAACCCGTTTGCGTTTTATACTGCAAGCGTTCTCTGGACGGATGAGCACACCTCCAAACAGATGCTTTCTTTCCACCTGAACGAAGAGATCGACGTGGCGTCTCGTACGGCGGCATTCATGGATCGATCCGTAGAATGGATCGCCTCCCATTTTC
>CAZNQT010000329.1:0-5890 GCA_964574885.1 uncultured Pirellulales bacterium | reverse complement strand
CCTATACCCAATACCTGTAAAAATTCACGTCTTGACTGCTGACGCATATATCACCCTTACAATTTTTCTGATTCGGATATATTTTATTAATCCGATATTTTACCGGCGGGGCGTTTGTTTTGCTTCAAGTTCTTATCGAATCCCTGGGCCATATTTTTCAGTCGTTGCACAACCTGCGAATTTTGATCTGCAATGTTTTTCGTTTCGCCGATATCATTTTCCAGATCGAATAAAGCCAATTCCGTTTTACCTGAATCGTAGCGCACCGGCTGTCCACCCGTTCCCCCTTTTCGACCGGAAAGCGTTCGATACGCATGCGGCAAATGTAATTTCCACTTCCCGCTGCGAATCGCCTGCAACTGGTCACCCCAGTAAAAATATAGTGCCTCATGGGGAGAATGCGCCTGGGCCTTGCCACACATTAACGGCCAGATATTTTTCCCGTCGATGGGATGATCCGGTAATTTTGCATGCAGCAGAAAGGCTATCGCGGGCAGGAAATCGATTGTCATCGCCGGCTCTCGACAAACAGAACCGGCGGGAATCCGGCCCGGCCAACGCATAATACAAGGCTCACGCACACCCCCCTCCCAACTGGTGCCCTTGCCTTCTCGCAGCGGATTCGCCGAACCGCCGTGATCGCCATAGCTCAGCCAGGGACCGTTGTCCGAAGTGAAAATCACCAGCGTATTATCATCAATGTCGTGTTTTCGTAACGCAGACAGGATTTGCCCCACCGACCAGTCGATCTCCATGATCACATCGCCGTATATCCCACGCTGGGATTTGCCCTTGAATTTGTCCGATACAAACAAGGGCACATGCGGCATCGAGTGCGGGACATAGAGGAAAAACGGTCGATCCTTGTTTTTCTCGATGAATTTCACCGCCCGCTCGGTGTACCAGGTTGTCAGATTTCGCTGGTCCGGATTATATTCGATAATCTTTTCACCCTCCATCAACGGTAGATCCGGATACCTATCGCCCGCCGTCGGATGTTTTGGCCACATGTCATTCGAATACGGTAAACCAAAGTACTCATCAAATCCATGCCGCGTCGGCAGAAACGGCGGTTGATGCCCCAAATGCCATTTCCCGTAAATCGCCGTTGCATAGCCGCGCTGCTTAGCCACTTCCGAGATCAGCATCTCATTCTCATTTATCCCGTATTTGGCGCCGGGTCCCAGTGCGCCTCGAATACCGACGCGATTCGGATAACAACCTGTCAGCAATCCTGTACGAGACGCTGAACAGACCGCTTGAACTACATAAAAATCGGTGAACCGCATTCCCTGGGCTGCCATCCGATCCAGGTTCGGCGTTTCAAATCCTTTCGCCCCGTAACAACCAACATCCGCATATCCCTGATCGTCGGTAAAAATTATCACGATATTGGGATCGCGACCGGCATCCGGCAAAATGCATCTATCTTTGACACATCCGGGAACCGTCAAACACGCAGCACTCAGCCCTAAGGTTTTCAGAAAATCGCGCCGAGATTTGTCTGGCGATTTCATCGTTTTACTCCTTCAATCTCTATGATTCGCCATAAAAAGAGTTCTATGTTTTTCCAGAGATTCGTTTTGCGTACACATAATACGCACCACGGGAATTCCCTTGTTCGTCGCTGAACCAGGTTTGCATAGTCGTTTTGCCCGGTTTTAATTGTACGGAAAATTTCGCGAAAATATCTTTCGCATGAACAAGCGTCGTTTGATCCACGTCAGCTATTTTCAATCTTGCCGAGTTTGCCCGAATTGCCTTCCCACCGGGAATTGCTGCATTGACCGGCTGATTCACTTCCGAAGGCCAGCGCCGCAGTTCAAATTCATACTGACCGGCACGTGCGATCTCCACAGCCCAGAAACCGTTCGCCTTAGGTCCGTTGCAAATACTCCTTTGGTTCCAGGGCACCGCATTGCCGTGCCAGTCATGACAGGTCAGACAAACAGGATTTTGTTCTGCCGCCCCGATAATGGTTTCGCAATATTCATCGAACCGCTCCGAAACGCTCTTCCACCATTTCTCATAGAAGTTACGTAATTTCTCCATCATCTGCGGATGCTGATCGGCAACATTATTTTTCTGGCCCACATCGGTAGTAATATCATATAACTCTTTACCATTGATCAGACGCCATCGGTCGGTCATGACGGCACTCTTGCGCCACTTTTGGGGATGTTCGATTCGCTGCGAATCCGTCACTAGAATTCGATCGGACCAATTCGGTTTGGCCTCCGCTAGTAAGGGTTGAATGTTGGAACCGTCAAACTTGACTTGTTTCGGTTTTTCCAGATTACACAGATCAATCAACGTTGGTAGTAAATCCACATGGGCCGTCAATCGATCAATATCCGTACCAGCAGGCTGAAGATTACCTTCCGGCCAGCGGATAAAGCAGGGCACCCGGTGTCCACCGTCGTATTCGCTGCCCTTTGTGCCGCGCATTCCGGCATTAAAGCCGTTGCCATTGCGGAATCCCGCTGCCGTACCGTTGTCCGTCATGAAAATCAGAATCGTATTCTTTTCCAGATTTAATTCTTTAAGTTTGCCGAGCAGGCGAGCCATGTTTTCGTCTATGTTCGTAATCATCCCGTAAAAATTAGCGTTGGGAACGTTTTTATCCTGGTACAGATTGCTGTATTTCTCCGCTACATTGAACGGACCATGAGCTGCATTCGTCGGCAAATAGGCAAAGAAAGGACGTTCCTGGTTCTGTTCGATAAATTTCAGGCAACCGTCAAACCAGATGTCCGTACAATATCCGGTACATTTTTCTGCTTTGCCATTGTGAAAGTACGTATCATCGAAATAATCATTTCCCCAATAATCCGGGGTCTGTCCCACGCCGCCGCCGCCGTGGATAAACACCTCCTGAAACCCACGATCTTGAGGCCGGAACGGATAATTATCCCCCAGGTGCCATTTTCCAAAGATTCCCGTTCGATAGCCATTTGCCGAAAATACATCCGCCATCGTTACTTCATCTTTACGCAATAGGGAGCGCCCCATAATCGTATGCCAGACTCCCGTACGATTGCAGTATCGACCGGTCATCAAGGACGCCCGGGTAGGTGAGCAGGTGGGTCCCACATGAAAGTTCGTCAAACGAATACTTTGTTGGTATAAAGAATCCAGCGTCGGCGTCTTTATAATTGGATTCCCATGACAACCGAGATCGCCATATCCCTGATCGTCCGTCATCACCAGAATCACATTGGGTTGTCTTTGCCCCTTACTCTTATGGGATTGCAATCCGGTTGCATTTCGACAGCCGGTAAATCCCAAACCAACCGTGGCCCAACCCGCCATCTGTAAAAATTTTCTGCGCGTAAACCGATTCGCTTTCACAACGTTCCTTTCGATATCAGGAAACTTTACCTGCCGGTCGAGAGTTTTGTTTCAACTGACGATTGAATTCTTGCATCTTATTACTTAATTGTTCCACAATCTCGGGATGTTGTACTGCGAGATTATTCTTCTCACTAATATCCTGATCTAGATCATACAATTCCGTTTGCAGCGACTTCGATCCGTCTCGCTTTTGTCCCGGTTTCGTTTTCGTCGGAACCTGCCTTAATTTCCATTTACCCACGCGAATCGCTTGCAAAGTAGTACCCCGATAGTAAAAAAATGCGTCATGAGGAGATTTCGCTCCTTTTTGACCAAACAACAAAGAACTAATGTCTGCGCCGTCAATCACTCGATCCGCAGGCGCCTTGCCTCCTGCCAGTTTCGTCAGCGTGGGCAGAATATCAATCGTAGCGCAAATCTCCTTGCATTCCGTTCCCGCAGGTATCTTCCCCGGCCAACGCATAATACATGGTTCGCGCATTCCCCCTTCGTAGGTGGTGGACTTGCCGCTGCGCAAGTACGAAGCAGCGCCGCTGTGTTTGGTTCTGCTTACCAGGGCGCCGTTATCGGAAGTGAATATTACCAGGGTATTTTCATCCAGCTTCCGTTGCTTAAGCGTTTTGAAAATCTCGCCCACTCCCCAGTCGATTTCTTCAATCGCATCGCCATAAATGCCTCCGGCACTTTTATTTTTAAATTGGTCCGAAACAAACAACGGCAAATGCGGCATATTATGCGGCAAATAAATAAAAAACGGCTGGTCTTGATGTTTCCGAATAAATTCCAAACATTTTTCCGTGTAGCGTTTAGTTAAAAAACGTTGATCGGGATTTGTTTCGATCGTGGTCTCGTTCTCTACCACCGGAAGAGGCGGATACTTTCTACGGGTATTTTCGGGCCGCATATCATTGGAATACGGCAGACCAAAGTAATAATCAAAGCCATGCTGACGAGGCAGAAACTTCGGCAGATGTCCTAAATGCCATTTGCCGAAACAAGCCGTTGCATAGCCCTGCTCTTTGAGAATTTCCGCGATAGTGATTTCTTGGGGATTCAATCCTATTTTGTGATCCGGGAATAACACGTACGGAATGCCCACCCGCGGTGGATAACACCCTGTTAACAACGCTGCCCGAGAAGGCGAACACACCGGCGCCGCCGAGTAGAAATCCGTAAATTTCATTCCCTCGGCCGCCATCCGGTCCAGATTCGGAGTCTTGATCTTCGTCGCCCCGAAACAGCCGACATCCCGATATCCCTGATCGTCCGTGAAAATAATGATAAAATTCGGTTTGGATGTCGTCGATCGCGTTGAAGACCTGGATGGTATATTATTACATCCGGGCAGCGCGAGTGCCGCCGCTCCTATTCCTACCATATTTAAAAATTCGCGACGACTATATCCAATCTTTTTCACCATATACTCCTGCCCTATTTATGTTTTATTGTTCTTTGACTTCTTGGGCCCATTCGTCGTGCAACTGGGTAAGCCGCTCGACCACTTCCGGGAATTTCTCCGCTACATTATTCGTTTCACTGACATCATCCGCCAAGTTACTTAAAAAGACGGATACCGCCTTGATTTTTTTGCCTTTATATTCCGTCGCCGGACCGTTGACGACCAGTTTCCAATTCCCCTCGCGCACTGCCCATTGCTTGCCAAGCTGCCAATGCAGCACCTCGTGTGGCGACGTTTGCATCATCGATTCAATCATCGACGCTATATTCAGACCGTCGATTTTACGCGGGGGAAGTTCCACTTCACAATAATGCGCTATGGTCGGCAACCAGTCGATACTAATTGCCTTTTGATCCCGGACTTCATCCTCCGGGATATGCCCCGGCCAGGAAATAATACACGGCACCCGAATCCCTCCCTCCCACAAGGTAAACTTATGCCCGCGGAACGGACCGGCACTGCCGCCGCTGCCGCCATAATTATTGCGAATCTCTTGCGAATGACCGTGATCGCTCAGGAAAATAATCATCGTATCCTCACGCAAGCCCAAATCGTCGATGGTTTGTAACACCTGACCGATCTTTTCGTCCAACGTAGAAACAAAAGCCGCATACGACTTTCGCGGTTCTGCCATTTCTTTATACTTCTCGCGATATTGAGCTTGACCCTGTATCGGATAATGCGGCATATTAATCGCCCAGTAGAGGAAAAACGGCTCCTCTTTATGTTTTTCGATAAACTGCCGACACTCCTTAACCATCAGATCGCCAAAAAATTCTCCTTCGTACCACACTTCTTTCCCGTTGCGCCAGAGATCATGCAGATTCGGCGGCACCCAGTAGAAAAAGTGCGAATAGTTATCAATGCAGCCTCCCATATGCCCAAACGAATAATCAAAACCCTGACCATTCGGCATCGTTTCCGGCGTATAGCCCAGATGCCACTTGCCGACGTGTCCGGTGGCATAGCCGTGAGATTTCAACATTTCGGCTATTGTCAACTGCTCCGTCGGCATTCCTTCTTTGCCCTTATGTGAAGGGGCATTGCGATCCAGTTGGGCCCGTTGGGGATACCGAC
>CAZNQT010000328.1:0-5907 GCA_964574885.1 uncultured Pirellulales bacterium | reverse complement strand
ATTCGTCATTTTCATTAGCAACGGTTCATTGCATTTGACTGAACGCTCAAGGCCAGACCGCCAGCGTCTGTCTTCCCCCTTCCGGACGCTCAAAGGGGCCGGGAAAGGGATTCGCAATATTTCTTGGCTTACCAAACCAATCGGTATCTATGCGGTAGGGCGAATCATCGGGCCGAACGTATGGTAAATCCGGAATCTTCGCCCGCCCGAGCCGTTCGGTCGTTACGAGTTGACGTGTTTGCTTTTGGGCCCATGTTTTATCGAGCGTAATGTGGAGGGTAACGTCGTTATTTTCTTCCTCCAGTTTGATCTCGGGATCGAACTGCGGTAGTACGAGCGGATTCTGCTCATGTGTAGAGGGTTTAGCGCCTTTGAGAAAGACGTTGCCAGCCATCTGCATCGGCAGCGTCGCCTTGTCGTAGGTTGACAAACCTTCATAGCCCACGAAATTATAGTTAAAGAACCGATCATCGCCGCCCTGGATCTTTCGTAGTCCGGCTACCTCCGTGCGGTGCGCTGTATGAAACGGAGTCTCGCGCCCCAATTCCGGTCGCTGCACAATACGGCCCGCGAACAGGTTATGTACGTACGCCCCGCCCTCCGACATATCGAACAAAGCGGTCGGCGAGAGGAAGAGATTATTATCCACCAGAAACGGTCCATGATCCACTTCCACAAAGAGGTCCTCGCTGGGCCGGTTGTCATGTAACAGGTTCCTCATCACCCGCGTCCCCTGCGCCATCCAGTCCAGCCAGATCCCCCGGCACGTACGATGGATATGATTGTGACTGATCAGCACGTCAATCGCAGCGTGAATCTTGATCCCCGCCATCTCGGCCCCCGTAAACAGCCGCCGCACGTGAATGTCGTGGATGTCATTGCCCGTGATGGTGCTGAACACCGCTCCCAGACTGCCGACGATGCCCGCCTGCTCGCAGTGAGCGATGTGATTGTTTCGCACGATATGATGACCAATGTTTTCCTTCGACCAGCCTCTTGCCAGGGCACGCTCGATCGTCTTGACGTAACCCTGGGCCGTGTTTGCCGAGGTGTTGTCCCATTGATCCCCGTGCTTTCCGAGAGCGATCCCTGCGCACGTCGAATAGCGGATATCGTTGTTTTCGATAATCCATCCCTTACTCCAGTGGGTGCCGATCAGGCCGATCTGTTCAGCGGTGGGCGGCGCCCAGGGTGTGGCCGCGTGCATCATGCGAAACCCGCGCACTGTGAGGTAATTAACGCCCGGCTTCTCCGGGTAAAACACCGCCTGACGAACGTTGATCTCCACCTCGGTTTCGTTGGGGTTTACGTCTTTGAACTGCGCCCAGATCGTGGTGTTCGTCTCATCCACCTGAGCGAACCATAACTGAGTATCGGATATAGTCGAAGAGAGTCCGCTGAACACCAGACAGAGCGTCTTGATCCCGCTTAGCGGCTTGATCCTGACGTGGAACGAGGACCAGGATTGCCACCCGCCCGTGTTGGGAACCGTACCGGCGCCCAAAAGTTCTCCGTCCGGCGCGTCCAGACGAATCTGGATGATCCCGCCGGCGGTTGCCGAGGCGGCGCGAATCTCCAAGTCCTCCGTGCGCCTGCCCAGGTCCACCCGGTCATATCGAATCCAGTCGCCCGGTTCAATCCAGCCGACGCACTCGCCTCCTTCCGAGCAGGGCGCTGTTTGAATCCCGTGTTGGGCCGAGAAACTGGCTGCCGGGATCCGCCGGCCTCTCTGCGCATCCCCACCGGGTTGCAGCCAGGCCACATTCAGCAGATATTGTTGGTCCGCCCGGGTAAGCCATGGAGGGGGATTTTTAGATGGTTGCAACACTTCCTCCCGTTTGGTCGCTTCCGTGAGCCAGTGCCCGTTCAGATAGACCGCGCCCGTGTGATGTTTCCGCCCTCGCGGATTGAACCAGTCGCCGTGAATCAGGTCGCTGTAGGGATTGAAATCGCCGAAAAAACTATTCGCAAGCGTGACCTTCCAGGCGTCGTTTTTCACCTTCTGCCATCCCTTGACGACCTCGGAGCCTTTGATGATGACCGTTTCGCCGGGCGCTGCCTGGTACACGATCCGCTTTTGATCGGACTCGCCGCCGTGCGGCGGATTGATCCGCTCGCGATAGACGCCCTCATGCACCGTGATCGTATCGCCGGGCTGCGCCCGCCGGGCCGCCGCCGAGATGCTTTGCAACGGCTTCGAGGCACTGCCGTCGTTCGCATCGCTTCCCGCCGGCGATACGTGATATTCCACCGCATAAAGGCCGCCTGATAAATGTACTAATATACTAAATGTGAACAACACAACCAACCGATAGACTCTCATATAGCACCTCGCCTTTCCCTTTTCTCATTCGTTGTCCTTAATTCTAATTTGTAATGGCAAATTTTGCTATTTGATTTTTAATCACTAAAAATTACTAGACCCCGGTGGCAACCGGAGTACGAATATTCAATTGTGGCGCTATACCAACGAGACGGGATTACCGGCGACCGGGTTAACATCAAAAAGGTCATCCTGAGCGCAGCAAAGGATTTCCTGAATTTACTTCTTCGATACCCTCGTCCTTTATCTGTTCTCTTCAACCAGGAACTTTTTTTTACTGTGAACGATGAACCGAGAACCGTGAACTGATTTTTCCATCTACTTATTTATCGATAAAAGAGTATTCACAATTTCCTCACTTGCTCTTTATTCAGTTCCACAAACGGTTCGCACGCGGTTAATGAACTGTAACAGACCTGGGCGGCGGCCTTACAGCCGCCCAGACATTCGTTTTCGATTTTACAACCGCGGCAGAATTCCGGGCGGGCCCGGCGAAATTCCGCCAACTCGTTCGATTGGACCATCTCCCATAATGAGGTTTCGAACAGGTTGCCGATGATCGTCGGCGTGTGGTTGCAGGGGCGAACGTTACCGACCGGATCGATCGTGTAATACGCCCGCTCCGTTCCCGCCGCACAAAAACCAAAACCGACGTGCGGATAATCCTTCGGATCGATCAGACACGGCGGAATCGCAATCGAAGCGCCGATCCCGACGCCGTATGTGTTCGAATATTCTTCCGAAATCCGTAAACCTTCGCGAACCTGCTCGACCGTCGGCATCAATTCTTCCGGCCTACCGCGACACTCTCCGCCCGCATTATAACGGTTATAAAGAAAGCCGCGCGCTCCCAGGGCGATTCCCAGTTCCAGCGTATCTTTCCAGTGATCGATATTGTGTTTGGTGCCCACGAACACGAATGCCAACTCCGCCCCGTGATAGCGGATATCCGCTGCGGCGCGCGTGACCATATCGAAACAATTTATTCCGCCGGCCAACCGGTTGTGCATGGTCCGATCCGATGAATTCAAAGGCAGTTCGAACAGCGATACGCCGGCTTCGATCAACGATTGGACTCGTTCCTCCCACAGCAGCGTCCCGTTCGTGATCAGCGTAACGTTTTCACACTTTTGAGCCGCCTGCCGAACCAACACCTCCAGATCGTCTCGCAGTGTGGGTTCTCCGCCGGTTATCGTGAATTGCTTACAGCGGCTTTCCCGGATGGCCTTATCAATCAATGCCAGTGCACGACCCGTCGGCAATTCTTCATCCGAATAATCGACCTCGTCTTTCCAGACGTTATAGCATTGCAGACAGCGCAGGTTGCACCGTGCCGTCGCTTCGAACAACATCGATTCGTGCGACCAGGGCAGAAAGATTCGACGCAGCAAATCCAACGCAGCCATCCAACTCACTCCATGCTGCCAATCAACGGAATTCCGATCAGTTCTTCCAGACGTTTCATGCGGTTCATCTGAACCAGTTTCGTCTGCACCAGCGCCCGACAGACTCGACGCATCTTCTGACGATACTCCCTGTCCTGCGCGGGAATCTGCAAGGGGCTGATCGTTTTCTGCCCGTCTTCCGGCAATCGAATATCGCCCTGCCCATCGAGCAGAGATTGGAATTCCTCCATTTGTTTTTGCCGCGCGCCGGTCAAGGTTGGTTTTTTCCGAAACCAGTTCATTCTCCCCCTCTGGTTGCGGGCTTTCGATATCAGTTTCTTCGCTTCCAGAAGTTTGACTACTTCATCCCCCACCGGCTCCCAGAGCAGTGTGCGCAGGTGATACCCCATATCGTTCCGCAGCGCCTTGGCTGAATCGAACCGGATCATTTCGATATCCGCCGCCTCTTCCAGTTGCCGCACAAAACAGGATGTCAATTCCCCGTGTTTATAGAGCATCCGCACCGCTCGACGCACTTTCTTTTGATAATCACGGATATCCTGTTCCGTGGCATAGTCCGGCTGCGGTTCCGGCGTATTCGATACTCTCTTGGCTATCTCCACCTCGAGCACACCGGCTTCTACCTTTTGATCCAGAAGCCGCTGCTGAAATTGTTTGAGTTCCTCGCTCCGCGCTTCGACGGGAACCGCCGCACGGTCGTAACACATGACCATCTCCCGCCGTTCGATGATTCCGGCCTGCTCCAGAACGGCCGAGAGATTCGGTTTAAGGGCCGGATCGATCCAGTCGTTACCCACAGGCCCCTCCGCGATCAATTTCTCCACCCGCTGTTTTATCGTCGCCAGCCGCTGCGCCGCCGTCAGGTTCGATACCTGCCCTCCTTCCATCTCTACGATCATCGCCGCCGCCACCGTCGCCGAATCGCCGGGAATCCTCCTGCCTTCCTGATAATCATTAATAAGCTGTTTCTGGTTCGAATAATTTTTCCATTCCGAATCCTTCATCCGGTGCAGCAGTTCCACATCCCGCGCCAGGGCGGTCATGGCTTTTTGCGACGTCTCTCCATCAATCTTACCTTGCTTACGCGCCTCGGCCAGTAATTTCAGTTGCTTGGCCGCACTCACGCGCGTTCGGTACGTTGGTGTGATCTTGGGTATGTAACACACTATCTGGGAGCGTTTTTTGTGATAGGCTAACTCCTGAAACGCCACGGCCAGCATATCCGCCGTCTTGCGCCGAATCGCACCCCGTCCCGCCGCTGCTTCCAGCTTGGCTCGAAATTCCACCCCCCGCTCTGGATCCAGCGTCCGCCATACCGCCTGCAGCGTCGCAACCACCTGATCGCGATTCATTACGGTCGGACTTGGAAGTTCTGCGATGCTATAACACATAACAGGAGGTCTATCCTGCTTCGACTTGGCAATTCCCGACAGCAATCCGGCAAATAGCAGCGTCGCCAGGATAAACCGCCGCCTCAGCCCCCGCGCCCGCGCCGGATCGGGCAGCTTACGTCCGCACAACACCAGCCACAGGGCATAGAAAAAAGCGCCCACCGTCAATATCGCAATTACCAACTTCGACACCGTCTTCCCCTTAAAATCTCAACAGAATATACATTACTCACCCTATTAAGACGATAAACCGGGCAAAACGGTTCCATCTTTTTTTAGCGGATACAGGCAAATATACGAAATCTCCCTATCCGTTTAGGCATTTTCGATCCTGCCGTCGTTCATGTGGATAATGCGGTCCGCCGCCTGGGCCGCCGTCTCCGAATGGGTGATCAAAATCATGGTCATACCGTAACTTTGGTGTATTTTACAAAACAAACCCAATATATTCTCCGCGTTCGCCGAATCTAGATTCCCCGTCGGCTCGTCCGCCATCACGATTGCCGGTTTATGCACGATCGCGCGGGCGATGGCGATCCGCTGCTGCTGTCCGATGGAGAGTTGGCCGGGTTTGTAATCGGCGCGGTCGGTCATCTGAACGGCTTCCAGTACCTCGTGAATCCGGTTGTCCGGCTGGTGGCGGCGGATGCGTTCAGCCAGGGCGATATTCTGCTAGGCGCTGACGGTGGGGAGGAGATTGAAACCCTGGAAGACAAAGCCGATCTTTTCTCGCCGCAGTATGGCGCGATCGGATACGTTGAGCGTGGCGCCGTCGGCGCCGTCGAGG
>CAZNQT010000327.1:0-5933 GCA_964574885.1 uncultured Pirellulales bacterium | reverse complement strand
TCTGGAACGCCTGGCGGTACTGCGCAAAGGCAAACTCGTTCTGGCGGATACGCCGGTAGGCGTGCTCGCGGTGGGCGGGTATCGGAACGGCGGTCAGGAACTGGTGATCGAACAGATCCAAGCGTCGATGCTGTGTCACAAAGCCATGTGCGTGGGGGGTAATCCGGGCGCCTTCCAGGGTGCGACGCTCTGGAATGCGTATCAGGATGATATCACCCAGGATGAATTTGGCATGGAATCAGCCCGTAAGGTGGGCATGCGCGTGGCCGAGGCAGCATTAAAACTCAAGAAATAAACGGAGCATAAAACAGATGTCGAAAAAGATAAAGATTTTGTTTTTATGCACGGGCAATTCGTGTCGGAGCCAGATGGCCGAGGGCTGGGCCCAACATTTGAAACGCGACGTGATCGAACCGTATTCCGCGGGCATTGAGACCCACGGATTGAATCCGAGAGCGGTGCAAGTGATGGCGGAAGCGGGGGTGGATATTTCCAGTCACCACTCGAAACCTATAGACGAACTGAAAGATGTACCGTTCGATTACGTGGTAACGGTTTGCGGTCATGCGAATGAGCACTGTCCGATGTTTCCCGGCAAGACGAAGGTGGTTCATGTGGGTTTTGACGATCCCCCGACACTGGCGCGGGACGCCCAAACAGAAGCAGAGGCTTTAGAACCTTATCGCCGCGTACGGGATGAAATCAAAGCTTTCGTTGAAACCTTACCGGATGCTTTAGAAAAAAATGAGGATTATTAAATATGTCGGATGGAGTAACCAAGAAATTATCGTTTCTAGATCGGTACCTGACGTTATGGATTTTACTGGCCATGGTTATCGGAGTCGGCAGCGGGTATCTTTTTCCCCGGATCGTGGACTTCTGGAATTTCTTTCAATATGGCACCACGAACATTCCGATTGCCATCGGCTTGATATTGATGATGTATCCACCGCTGGCCAAGGTGAAATACGAAGAACTCGGCGGTGTGTTTCGTAATTACAGGGTGCTGGGCTTATCGCTGGTACAAAACTGGATCATCGGCCCGGTCCTGATGTTTGTTTTGGCCGTAGTGTTTCTACGCGGCTACCCCGAGTATATGATCGGTCTGATCATGATCGGGCTGGCCCGGTGTATCGCCATGGTCATTGTCTGGAACGAACTGGCAGAGGGGGATACGGAATATTGCGCCGGACTGGTAGCGTTTAATTCGATCTTTCAGGTTTTGTTTTACTCCGTCTATGCCTATATCTTCATAACGGTTCTGCTGCCCTGGATCGGCCTGAAAGGCACCGAAGTACATGTCACCATGGGCCAGATCGCCAAAAGTGTTTTCATATATCTGGGGATCCCCTTTCTCGCAGGGATAGTCACGCGGTTTTCGCTCCTCAAAGTGAAGACCAAGCAATGGTACCAGACGAAATTTATCCCCCGGATCAGTCCCATTACGCTTATCGCTTTGTTGTTTACGATCGTGGTGATGTTCAGTCTCAAGGGTGAATATATTGTCAAGTTGCCCTTGCACGTGGTTCGCATTGCGATTCCTTTACTGGTGTATTTCGTATTGATGTTTCTGGTGAGTTTCTTTTTAAGTAAAAAAGCGGGGGCCAATTACGGACAATCCGCCACGTTGTCGTTCACGGCGGCGTCCAACAACTTTGAACTGGCCATTGCCGTCGCGGTAGCTGTTTTCGGTATCAATTCGGGAGAGGCATTCGCCGCCGTCATCGGTCCGCTCGTTGAAGTGCCGGCGTTGATCAGCCTGGTGAATGTAAGTTTTTGGATCCAGCGGAAATGGTTCAGACTCGAAACGGCGGTTGGATAATGGTGTGTGATGAGAAAGAAGTTCACGGTTAACGGTTAAGAGGAGTTGCTGTAAATAATTTCGAGGTTATTTGGCTGCTGTTTCAGTGCCACTACGGAACCCCAGAGCCTGTACCCCCCCCTGCTGACGTTCCACCACCACTTCCAGGGGCCCGGTGATTTCGTGATTGACCAAATGCATAACGTCGCCAATGAACAGAACCACTCCCGGATACATCATTTTATGAACAATAATTATACCGTTACAGTTTTTCGCTATTTCCGTGGATATTTTTTCGCACCGGCAATCGATTTCCTTGATTTGTTCTTTGCAGCGTTGAATGTCTTCGGCTATTTTCCTGAGTGTATCGGAGGACTGTCCGCCACTGGAGGCCAGGAGGGCCTTGGCCCTAGGCATTAATTGAGAGATCGTGGAGGAAAGCTGCTCTCGCGTTTCTTCGTATTCCTGGATTTTTTGTTGCAGGAAGGGATCGACAGCGGTTTTGACGATGGTACGAACCCCGGCGGGACTGCCAATAACGGGAGTTTCGACGTTGCCGGCGGCGATGATTTGCCCACCGCTGATTCCGCCCTTGTCTAAGACAACCTTTCCTTTCGCATTCAGTTCGACATTGACGATTTCCGACTGAATCAAGGCATCGCCCCGTACCCAGACTGTAACGTTGGAGAGATACTTAGCGGTAAGGTTTTTCTTTACACAGATATGTCCCTTTTCTTTACCGGAAATACCTCTTCGAACGGTGAGATTTCCCTCACATTCGACAGCAGCGGCTTCAATCGTGCCCCCGACATTTATATCTCCCCCCGCCTTGACTTCAAACAAGTCCTTAACGTCACCGTTAATTAATATATCGCCGGCGTACTCGATATTGCCCGTGGAAAAATCGACGTCCGATTTTATCGTGATCACCGGTTCCACCAGTAATTTTTTCCCCTGGAGCTTAGGTTCGCCGTCGCATAAAGCGATGAAGGTTTGGCCATCGGGTTGCAGCTTAACATTTTTACCGGGCTCAATTTTATATTCTGATCCCGGACGAGCTTCCACCGGCTCACCAAATACATCCGTGCCGGATTCGCCTTGCGTCGGCGGATGCAATATACCGATGATCTCGTCCTGGGCTACGAGAATGACACTAGAGCGGTCGTAAAAGCTGGACCGACCGACTTGATCCTGCTGCTCTAAAAATCTATCTTCCTTATGGGGATCACAGGATGGGGACCATTCGAAGCGACCATCTTCACCGTTGACAGGAGGATGGGCCAGCATCAGTACAGGTTTGAGATCGTTCGGATCCGGATCTTGTCGATTATCTATTATTTTCTGGACCCGCTCCTGGATCGACTCCGACCAGGGAATTTTTTTCTGCTCCAGAGCCGCTTTGATATCATTCGTTTGGATATATTCCTCCGGTTTGATTCGACTCAGGTCGAGTCGTACCGTCATTTTATCCGAGCTGATCTGTACTTCCCATGGCATATCAATTTATCCTTGCGTCCTCTGTGTTCGTCGTCAGAAGGTATGCTTTGTTCCCTTATAACGACAACTCACAAACTCATATTTTCTTATCGTCCGAAACGGAGGTATGATTCATCCGCACTGAAAATGCAATTTGAGACTAAGCGATACTGATACGCCTTAAAAGAGTATCCCTTTCGGTGAATTTCTCACAATGAATTATGAGTCCGATAACCAAATCAATTTGTTGACTATCTCACAGCGTAATGTTGATTATAAGAATCAGTCTGTAAGTCATTGAAACAACGAAGATTATCTTCTTTTCCTAGTATAACCGTCTATCGAACGTTGCCGGTAAGCAACACCCGGAAAAACTAATGAAACCGCTCGCAGGCAATCCCCACGGGCTAATTTGCTGTAACGTCTTGATATTAAGACAATTATAAATCTGACCGCGCCGGCTCGCCACATTACACTATGCGGTACAGTCTTTGCGTATCTACTACTTATGTACGAAAGGCGGATTTGAGAATCGTGGCCAAATATTACTACAATCAGTTTTGGGCATTTATGCAAAGGAAGTATCGCATACTGGCTTTAGCGATCGCTTGCTTCGCAGCGATGTGTTAAGAACAACCCAGGCCCATACTCCTAAAGGGCGCTCGCTCATCGGAGGAGAGAAAGCTGGAGAGCAGCATGCCCTGTATGGAGTGGGCCTTTTTTATGATTTATCGGGGGCGGGGGCGATCCATTAAAAACGTAACTCGCTCTGCTTTCTCTTTGGAGAGCGTCTCGGCAACCATTTTTTTCGCGATATGGATATCGGTACGGCGGCTTAGATGGGTAAGAATAATATGTTCGTTTTCCATCTCTTCCAAAACGCGAGATAATTCATGGAAATGATAATGCCGCCCGGCCGACGCACGATCGCGATGCTCCTGATCAAAAAACGTGCACTCTACAATCAGGATTTTGCTATGTCGGACGCAGGCCAATTGTTCGAAATCACCGCTGGTGGTATCTCCCAAATACGTCACTAACGGCATGTTCATGGTATAGGTGACCGGAACACCGCTTTTCCGGAGTTTGGCGATTTCCGGTCCCGGCAGTTCGAGATATTCCGATTTAAGTTTTTGTCTTCTCTCTATAATGGTGAATCCCAGAGAACCATTACAATGATTCGTGGCAAAGGCAAAGACGTACAAATTGCGACGGATTTCATATTCCTGGCCCGGTTCCACCGGAATGATATTGGCAGGCGGATGCGTACCATCGAAACGTCCCCAGCAGGCCAGCAGTTGCTCCAATATCGGCGCCAGTCGCCTGGGCAAAAGAACGGTTCCGGGATTCATCTCCCGAAAATCCCTCTGCGAAAAATAATAAACGATACCCGCGGCGTGGTCCATATGACCATGGGACAGTAATACGTGATTGATACTTAGTAACGAATCCGGAGCCTTGCCGATATCAAAGCAAACATCCAGGGAAGGTACTGCCACTACGGTTTCTTCCCCGGCGACGGAATACCCGATAATCTCCAACTTATCGCAGGTCAATTCGGTTAAATACTGACGACTACCCATGAGATCTTTTTCTCGTATTATTAGTGTTGGCCGGCTATAATTTCTTTTTATTTACAAATTGCCGAATCCGAAATCGGCTGGACTCATACCATAGCCGGAGTCAGTATATCATGCAAACGATTACTATCAACACGCAACGACGTAACGAGCTTATCGACGTAACGCGCCGGATCAGCGACGCCGTCTCACAAAGTGGGATTTCCGACGGCCGAGTGGTGGCTTTTGTCCCACATACGACCGCGGGAATTACGATCAATGAAAATGCCGATCCCAGTGTCGTCCACGACATCCTGTATAGTCTGGAACAACTCATCCCCCATAGCCAACGAGGATTTCAGCATAGCGAAGGGAACTCCGACGCACATATTAAAGCCAGTCTCATCGGCTCGTCCGTAACCGTGATGGTCGAGAATTCCCAATTGGTCTTAGGCACGTGGCAGGGAATATATTTCTGTGAATTTGACGGCCCCCGCACCCGCCGACTCATAGTCAAGGTTTATAAGTAGATAGTAAGGTCTCGGCTGTAATCACTTTCCACTAAGGAAGTTATACGTTTTTCTCCAAGCTCGCTCTCTGCGCAGGAGCAAAAAAGTGGCGAGGCGGTGGAGCCGGTCGGGGGGGAAACCAGCCTGCCACGCTTCCTCGCCGTGGTTTGAAACGATAACGTTATCAACATAACGCTATCACTATTTCTCTCAGTCTATATACAGTGTAACCGAAAAGACAGGAAACCGTCAAGTAGGAAATTGGAAAATTTATACGGTCATCCCTGGGGCCCATATCCGGAATCGTTACAATTGGTACACTCGAACTACAGCACCGAAAGTTTTATAAATATCTGTAAATAAAATACTTACCCCGATTTTTCTTTTCCTTGACACCCTTTTGCCTCCTCTGCTCTAAAAAAAACTATTTGTCGGTATTTATTGGGGGTGAGTGAAAATTTAGAGATAGGGTGAAACATTTATATAATGATTGACCAGGAAAACTGCGGATGAGAGGAGTCGAACCTCCACGAGCCGAAGCCCACAGGCACCTGAAGCCTGCGCGTCTGCCAATTCCGCCACATCCGC
>CAZNQT010000326.1:0-5952 GCA_964574885.1 uncultured Pirellulales bacterium | reverse complement strand
CGATAGAACAAATCTTCACGAAACTGCCCCTGCCGCACCCGCTCCCGCAGATCGTAATTGGTGGCACTGACCACCCGTACATCGACGCGAACCGTTTTCTCCCCGCCGACGCGCTGAAACGTACTTTCCTGCAGCACTCGCAACAGTTTCACCTGCATATTCGGTGTAAGTTCCGCGACTTCATCGAGAAATAAGGTACCCCTGTCGGCAAGCTCAAAACGACCCTTACGGTCGCGAATCGCGCCTGTAAACGCACCCCGCACGTGACCGAATAACTCACTTTCCAACACCCCTTCCGGCAGCGCCCCGCAGTTGACCGTGACAAACGGACGTCCCGCTCGACTGCTCTCCTCATGAATCGCATTCGCGATTAACTCCTTACCGGTGCCGCTTTCCCCCTGGATCAAGACCGGACAGTCGCTCGCCGCCAAATCGCTGATCAACTCATAGACCAACTGCATTTTCTCATCGGCGCCGATGATACCGTGAAAACTATGCACATCTTTCAGCCGACGACGCAACTGGGTCACTTCCGTAATGTCACGAAAACTGGCCAGAACGCCCTGGAACACCCCTTGATCGTTTTTTATCGGCACCACCGACATCTCCACCCGGCGAGATTGACCGTCCTTGGTCGTAATGTTCAGGGGATACTGCAGCATTTCAAAATACGGTACATGTTTCTCATCACAAAAGGAGCATTTCCCACTGCAGAATCCATCCGGAAAAACATCATGACAATCACGACCGATGACCTCGCGACGGTGATAGCCGGTGATTTGCTCCGCCGCCCGATTAAACCAGGTGATCTGACGGTTCAGGTCATGAGCCATGATGCCGTCGGAAAAATGATCCAGAATGATTTCGCCATTATGCTTCTGGGCCACTATCGCCGGTAAATACCCCCCCGTAAAAAAATCCTCCACTCGACGTTTGATAATGTCGCGAACCCGGCGGAAATGGCTCAACTCATCCGACTCACCACTCTGGACCGGGTCAGGAACATTCCAACGAACCAGCGCCGGCGCCCCGGGCAGCACTGAACAATCCGGCGCCGCCGACTCACTCAAGGCAATCACCAGGTCTGACGACGACGCGTTCAGGTTGGCCAACTGTTTGTGCGGCTGATCGGAGATGTCGATCCCCACCTCCGACATCACCTGAATCGCACGAGGATCGATGACGCCCGCCTCACAGCCGACGTTCGTTATCTTCACTTCTTCGGGTGATACCAACAGCTTGGCAAATCCTTTGGCCATCTGACTGCGACTGCTGCCCCGTTGACTTAAAAACATTATATGAACCATAGAATATACATTGTAACCAATACCACTGTATCGTCAAGTGAAACTGTATCATTATAGTGAAACATCTACGCCGACCGGTAAAAATCCTGGTTATCGGACCATAAATCCACTTCTCAAATTCTTGACTTCCAGATCCCTTTCTATTACCGTATATTCCTAAGTATTTACAGGGTATAGGAGAAAAATTCTTACCGATCCCTCGGTGAAATTTCTTCTTTTACCCAGGCTGAAAACGTGGGATTTTGTAACCTAAAGGAGATCCACCATGCGTAAACTGAACCTGTTGTCTTGCGCCTTGATTCTGGTAACCGCCCTGTTCATCGGCTTCGAATCGGCGCCCGTTCACGCGGTAACCCCGGATATCAGTCAGACGGTTTGGACCTTAGACGCCGCCATCACCGCGAACGTGAAAAAAATCGGCAAGGTAACCCTCAAAGAACAAATGATGCTTTATATCGGCCCTAGCACCGATCCGGTGCTGGGCGATTCAGAATGGAAATGGATCGATTCCCAGGGTGACGAACTAATCGGCGCCTATCACGAACGCCAGGACAAACTTGGCAAAGGATTCTACCACTTCGAACCGACCAACCTGCAAGCCTATATGCAAGCGAAAATACAGGATGCCGCCAACGGCACTCCCATATCGGATATCATCGTCGGCACTCCCTCCGGGGATCTGTATCCCAAAGCCAAAACCAACAATAAAGGGTTGAATCTGACCTTAAGTTGTTCCTTCAAAGCCGATGTCAGCGCCACCTTTGATGGTCAAGCGGTCGAAACTAAAATCACCCTGAACCTCAAAGGCAAAGGACTCCAGCCGGCCGAAGAGGCCTCGGTCGCCGGCTCGCAATGGAGTATCGACATCAAAATCTTATCCGCGTTGAAAAAAGTCGGTAAAATCAAAGACGATGGTCACCTCAACCTCCTCCTGGGACCCAACCTCGATCCGGAACTCGCCGAGAATGAATTCCTCGAAACCAGTGACGAAGAAAATGAGGAGGAAGACGTCGAATTGCGCGGCACCTACGTCCTCGACAAAAAGAAAATCACATTTTCCGGCCTCGAAGACGAATTCCAGGTCCTTCTCGTCGGCATCGTCGAGGAAGCACTGGAAGATGAGGGTATTTATGCCTACGATAACGTACAGGTGCAAATTACCAGCCTGCAAGCCACTGCGACCGTAAAGCCCGGCGTCTCCCTCAAGCTGAAAATCAAGGTCCAGTATAACGCTTCTGCCATCATATACGACGAGCTCGAAACCAGCAGCGGTTCCTTTACCGTGACCGGAACCGGGACGCCTGTTTCCTAAATAACTACGTTCCTGTGGTAAAAAGATGTCAACCCTGCGCCGGCAGGGGTCCATCTTCTTCTCAGGAAGCGATAACACTTAAACATTGGATTCTTACCAGCAAAAGGAGTGTTCCCATGGCCGATGGAGTTAAAGAATTCCTGCAACAATGGAAATCCGACAATACCAAAATGCAAAAACTCATCCCCGATGCCGTCAAAGGCTTTGGCGGTATGTTTCAAGCCATTATGAAAGACGGCGCCCTGTCGCTCAAAGGAAAAGAATTGATCGCCCTGGCGGTCGGCCTGGCACTCCGTTGCGAACCCTGCATCATCCTACACGTCCAGAAATGCCTCGACGCCGGCGCCTCCAAAAACGAAATCCTCGAGGCCGCCTCCGTCGTCATCATGATGCAGGGCGGGCCCGCCTATACGTATATGCCCAAAGTCATCGATGCCCTCGAAGCCCTCGCGCCCGAATAAAAAATACGTAGCCCCGCGTTTTACGCGGCGTTCCACCCCTAGCAAAATCGGTTAGCCCCCAACTTTACGTTGCGGGGCCATCCAGCCCCCGCTGGTAAGCGGGGGATATTTACAACCCGTAGGGTCGATAATATGGAACATGGAACGTTGAACCTGATACAATAGCTGGGTGGCATGCTCTAGCGAGTCTTCGAGCTTGAGCATGATTTCCCGTAAGCGTGCCACGGCCCATCTTGGCCGTGATCTTTCGTACGCCGGCAGCCACAAAGCCAACAGCTAGGTGGATGGGACTATTATTAAAACCTATAACTTTCATCTGAAAGCCTATAGCCAAATGAAAAAGTTTGTATTAGTTTTTATCCTCATTCTTCCTTACTCCCTTAGTGCCGAAGAATCTTCCTGGCTCGTCGGGCCTCCCGTACTCACTCCCGGCCCGATAGGTTCTTTCGACGAAACCGCCGTCAAAGACCCTACCATTGTTTTCTTCGAAAGCAAATGGCATCTGTTCTATACCGCACGAGGCCAAAACCGCTACCATATTGGCTATGTATCCGCTCCCACCCTCGAAACCCTGAACCAGGCGCCACGTACCCTCCTTAAGCAACTCTATGGCAAAACCGATCGCTACGCCGGCGCGCCCCAGGTCTTTTTCTTCGAACCCCAAAACACCTGGTACCTCATCTACCAGACTCGCGACTCCAACTACCAGCCCGTCTACTCCACTACCAAAACCATCGCGAAACCCGAATCCTGGACTCCGCCCAAAACCCTGGTCAAAAAAGGCGAAAAAGCCAAGTGGATCGACTTCTGGATCATCTGCGACGAAACCGCCGCCTATTTCTTCTACACCCGTAACCACCGCGACGTTTTTGTCCAAACCACCTCCCTGAAAGGCTTCCCCCATGGGTTTCGCAATCCACAGAAAGTATTCTCCGGCATCCACGAAGCCGTCCACATCTATAAAGTAAAAGACAAATCTGAATATCACCTTATCTACGAACTGAATATCAATAACGAGCGTCAATTTGGTTTGGCCGTCGCTTCCAAACTTAACGGCTACTGGAAGAAATCCACCGATCGCTACGCCGTCGGCGATCAACTCAAATACCCGCCCAACGCCACCGTCTGGACCGAAGAAGTCTCCCATGGCGAACTCATCCGCACTGGCTGCAACCAACTCCTCGAATATAATCCCCAAAACACCCGATTCCTCATCCAGGGCCTGCGCAAAATAAACCACCACGGTCCCTACACCCAACTCCCCTGGAAACTGGGTATTATTGAAAAGCCGTAATATGGTAAACGACTCAAGACAAGAGAATTTACTCCCTAAGAAAAAATCCCTTAAATATATTTTCTTATTTCTATTCGTTTATATATTTACCGCTCTGTTTTGGGTGGTAGTGTGCATCGTTGGGTTAATGATTGCCCCTATAAAAACCTATAGATTTATATTTTCTGAAAGAATATTTAAACGAAAGATGAAGGAACAGAATAGAATCCTTGAATGGAACGCAGTACAAAAATGCTTGGATCGTGAGGAGGGTTCTGTTGTAGTAGAATGGGGATTTCACGGTCCGTGGCATGTATGGTGGTTGAATACTTCCCTGAAAGATAAATTTCCTGATTTACCTCTCGTACCTTTATATCAAGCGGATATACAAAAAAAAGAATTTTATGAAGACGTATTTAATGAAACTATGAATCAATGGGCAGAAGAACATCTTCATCCCTGTTTTGAAACCGCCTGCTTGGTTAAAATTCCCCAATTATTTTGGAAAACGAATCCCCTGCCATTTCCCAAAGATAAAGCGTATGCCATAGGCCCGCATTGTAAAGCCAGCCCTTCGAATCAATGTAACGCTAAAAAATAATAGCCCGGGTGGCGCCGCCAAGCGAGTCCGCGAGCTTGGGGGTGGATCCTAACAATATTTATAACGATTCAAAACCGTAAACCCATTCACCCTCCCTCTCTTTTACTCACTTACTCATCTACCCATCCACTTTCTTGCTGTGGACTGAAAACTGTGAACTGTGAACTTTCAAAAACCGTCGTGGTTTTCGTGGTTTTATTCTTAATCTGAAACTATGAAACTTGAACCAGGAACCAGGAATTGTGTTTACTTCAATTCCACCGACCAGTATGCATGATCGAGAAATTGTTTCCAGGACCGGTACCGACCGTCCGAAAGATTGATATTGATCACCGGACACCGCTTCGGCTTGACCGGCGCGGTGATCAATTTCATGTGTGCCTCCTTCGGCGGCCGACCCCCTTTCTTTACGTTGCACTTCAGACACGCACATACCACGTTATCCCACGTGGTCTGACCCCCGCGACTGCGGGGTACGACGTGATCGATACTAAGCTCCGTCGTCGAAAATTTCTTACCACAATACTGACAACTGTTATGATCCCGCGCGAACAGGTTCCGCCGGTTTAGCGTCACGTTCCGTTTGGGCAGGCGATCATAAACTAGCAGCCGTACGATCCGCGGCACCGCGATACTCAGTTTTACCGTATGCAGCCAATCGTGGGCGCTCGGCTCGAACCGCTTCTTTAATTCCGACACCTCCAGCCAGCTCTCGAAATTATAATTGCTGTACTGACCGTTGTCGTAATCGATTACCTCCGCCAGATCCCGAAACAGCAGTGAAATCGCCCTCTTAATATTGATAACGCGGACCGCCATATAGTGCTTGTTCAGCACCAGGACTTGACTATTCAGCACCGGAGGCACTGATATTGTTGTCGCCACGGCAGTCATGAGTTTCGGTTTCCTCTCCTGCTCCCCCCAACCACTGGTTCTGCCTATACCTCTTTTTTACCATATTTCCCGCCTCGCCTCAAGTACCTTACCTGCCCTTACCC
>CAZNQT010000325.1:0-5955 GCA_964574885.1 uncultured Pirellulales bacterium | reverse complement strand
GTATCCAGATGCGTCCACATCCGCGTCAGCCGCGGGTACGTGTACTGCAACTGCGCCAACTCCACCTGGAGCTTCGCCTCGTATGTCTGCGCCCGCGACGCGAAAATATCCAGGATCAACTCGCTGCGATCCAGCACCTTGCATTCGAAGATCTTCTCCAACTCCCGAATCTGCGCCGGCGATAAGTCATTGTCAAATATGATCGTATCGACCTTCGTCTCCAGTTTCTGGATATGCTCGACGATCTGGGCGGCCTTGCCCCGCCCGATGTAGCACGCCGGATGCGGACTCGTCCGCTTTTGGTACGCTCGGCCCACCACCAGCGCCCCGGCAGTTTCAACCAGCGATTCCAATTCCGCCAGCGATTCCGCCGGCTCTACCTGCGTATCGGGCAGGTGGACGCTGACGAGGACGGCGGTTTCATTGCGGACTTTGAGTGTATCTCTGATTTTTTCCAATCGTTAGGTTATCTCTTTTATTACCAGTAGTTTATATAAATTACAAAACAAACCCATTTTAACCATAGTCGTATGATTGCAGTGTACATAATTACATATATAATATAGAGTTAAGTTATTATTGGTGTCAAGGTGGAAAGCGGGTGGAAGAGGGATTGGCGAAAATTGGCGGAAGGGTTATAGAAATTGGGTAAAAATGCGGGAAAATGGTTCGATTTGTGAAAAAATTATTTCAAAAACGGCTTAAAGGCGTGGATTTATATAATATATTGTTATATAAGGTTTTATGGCATTTTTATCGGATATTGTTAAGAGGGGTAAGATTTATTGGGACAGAAGGGGTAGGTTCGGCCACTAGTACTGTAGAGGACCGAGCTTACAGACTAACTGCAGTCGTGAAAATGGGCTGTTGAGGAGAAGTTGGTTGGCTCAAACGGATGCGAAACTGGTCCTCCGGGCGCTGAATGGAGATGATTCGGCGTATGGCGAGCTTTACGATCGCTATGTGCGTCTGGTACGAGCCATTTGTTATGACAGTACACGAGATGTGAACCAGGCCCAGGATTTGGGCCAGGAGGTGTTTTTACGAGCGTATGAACGGCTGGGTGAATTGAAGGACCGAGACCGATTCGGGCGTTGGGTGGTGAGTATCGCCCGGAACGTAGGGCGGGAATATCGCCGTGGGAAATATCGCGATCGGCATATTCTGGTCGGTCTGGAACCGGACGAATTGCCATCGGCGAGAACGCAAGGGGAAGCGCAACAGGAAGAATCGGATTACCGGATGGTTTACCTGGAAGCGGCGATTGAGAAACTCAGTGAGAAAGAACGATTGGCACTGCATCTGTATTACCTGCAAGATCATGACGCCGATCAAGCCCAGGAGATTTTAGGGATATCGCGATCGAGTTTTTATCGACTTTTGACGAGAGCGAAAGAGAAAGTCGAACAATACATACGGGAGAGAGGCAAACGAGAAGGATAAGCGATGAAGAATAATCTGGAAACGAATTTAAGTTCTTACTACGCCCAGTTCAGCGTGGGTCACGAGCAGCGTCGAAGTCAGTTGCTCCGGTCGCTGCCGGCGGTGCAGCATCGTCAAAGGCGAGAACGGATGGTGAGCGGCAGTGGAAGGGGCATGAGTCAGGCGTGGAAGTCGGCGGCGGCGCTGGCGGCGTGCCTGATGATAGTCGTGGGCGTGATATTTTACGTATGGCCTCAGGATACAACGACGGATGGTGGAAGCCACAGCGGCATCGCATCGCTGAATCCACTATCGGCGCAAGAAGCGTACGCCGAGGCCATGGATCGGATGACCAAGATAGAAAGTCTGCACTTCGTCTGGACGACGCCGGGCGGCGGCGCCGGCGCCGCTGCGGAGATGTGGTGGCGTCAACCGGCGGATTATCGGATGGAGTTTAAGAGCAATGGTTTAGTCGTAGCGAGCCAAGGCGAAGAAAGCATAACGGATATTCGAGCTTTATTTGCGTTAAGTCAAGTAGGTCGCTACTTCCTGTTGGATCAGCCGGCGAGCGAAAAAGAGCAGGCCCAATTGGTGCAAAGGTTCAAGGAGAACTGGAGCCGCTGCCGCATCGTCGAAAGTGAAATGGTGACCTATAAAGGCGAGAAGTGTTTGAAGGTGAGCTGTGTGGATGAGGTTGAGAACTGGCGTTATGAATATATCATCGACGCGCGGGTGGGCATCGATACACAGATTCCGTTTTACGAGGTAAAACAATACGATCTCAATCGGGGCGGTCGCTTGAGAAATCAAGTAGAAGTGCTGGAGGTAAATAAGGATTACGCGGACAGCTTGTTTAGGGAGAAGTAAGAAAGAAAGTAGATAGTAGAAAGTAGATAGTAGAAAGTAGAGAGGGGATAGAAGATAATTTCGCCGAGGGCGGCGGAGCCACATAAAAAAATATAATTGGCCTCGAAAACTCCTGGAGCGGTCAGGTCGGAGGATGTCGGAACAGAGCATTCGAAGACAAATTCGACCAGGGGTTTTTTTTATTTAGGGTTCAGGATTTAGGGTCTGGGGTCAAGTGTTTCTGGTTCCTGGTTTCTGGTTCAACGTTCAACGTTCAAGGTTCAAGGTTTCAGGATTAAGAGTAGATGAGTAAATGAGGTCTCAGGGCCCAGAGCTCAGGAAGAGGGATTAGCGGATAGCGTAGAGCGGATAGGAAGAGAAGGATGAAAGATAAAGGCTAAAGGATAAAAGGGAAAAGGATTTACGGTTTACAATTTACGGTTGACGGCGCCCGGTCGCCGGCGCTCCCGTTCGCGCATCGTTCGCACAGGGTATTCGTCGCCCGGTTGACACCGGGGGCTTTAAAGGGCGATCACGTGGGATCGCCCCTGCGGTAAAATGGTATGCACAACATACCCTCCGTTTTGGATTCCCGCCATTGCGGGAAAGACATAGTTTTATACGAGCCTCTTACTCCGAGGCGAGAATTTGAATCTCGGATTCACTCAGAGCACGAGAATACATACGAACGTCATCGAGCCGACCGTGCATGAAATACTCCGAACCTTTGCGACTGCCGAGATAGGCAGGGCCGCCCAGGTAGGCCATGGGACCGCCCGTACCGCCATAGGCGCCGTCGTCATTCGAACCATTAATGTAGATATCCATGTCTTCGGGGCCACGAATCACGCCGGCAATATGATACCAGGCGTCCGTCGCTAACTGTGTGGTTCCGATTTTATAACGTAGGCTATAATTCGGCTGACCGTCCCCATAGCTAATCGCCACTTCACCGGTATTCATGATTAACAACTCCGGACCATAAAACCGGTGATCGCCGCCGGTGTCATTGGCGTCCAAATTAATAATAACCTGATAATTCGTCAGGTTGTCCAATTTAAACCAAAGGGAGAAGGTAATCGGCAATGGTTGCTTCAAGCGAGATGAACTGCCGAGATCAATATAATCTCCGTCGCCATCCAGACGGACGGCGTTATCGATATAACCGGCCGCCCAAGAGGCGTCGCCTTGCAATATGCAATCCAGACCGAATCTGGTACTATCATGGGCAATATTGCCGGAAGTTTCCTGTTGCATAGCAATGATTTAAAATACTACCCATGTCATTTTTCCCTATCAGGCCGCCGGCATAGTGTAAATCATACTCCCCACTTACAATACCGGAAGCATAACAGTTGGAAACTGAACTCTTATAGTTTTCTCCAATAAGGCACGGTTCACAGGGGAAAAAAGAAGTGGATAGTGATTTGTGGATCGGGGAGAGAAGATAACTCGGCCGAGGGCGGCGGCGCTACCTGCCCACACGAGAATACTATAACTTTCCGTCCGGCAAGGATTTATCCAGGTTGGTTTCCGCCCTGTCTTTCGGTCGCGGGGGAGAAATATTTCTTGACACCTGAAACGTTCTCGGTATATTACACCTAATACATATATATACACTCGAAAACCGTATGCATCAAAAAGGCAGGAGGCGCTATTGTCGGGATCTTATCGCTTGAGGCAGCAACCCGACCCCTTATTAAGGTAAACATCAAAATGTAAAAAGCAAAATGGAGGTGTTCGCTTCTCTCACAACATTTCATGGCTCCCGCCATAATGTTGTTTCCTTTCGGAGGATGCGTTTTTCGCATGACGGGCTCCCAGTGGGATAAGTCCTACGACCGACAGGGGCATTTGAAACATTTGTCCCTCTGGAACGAGCAGGCATAAATATAAAGGGCATCTTAACAAGATAACCGGTACGGGCGTGTAGAAGGTAAAAATAAAATATACCATGAGAAATTAGGTAGAGAATACGGTATCCCTGAGATCGTATTTCGATAATATGGGTAATTGTTTTATGGTTTTTAATATTGGAAGGAGATGAACTATGAAGAAGGCCGTGATGACAAAGTGGTTAGGTATAGTGGGGATGATCTTGGTTGTCAGTGCGGTCGGTAGGGGGGCGCCGATCGGAACGGGGATCACGTATCAGGGTCGCCTGTCGGATCAAGGCAGTGAAGCTCAAGGTCCCTATGATTTTAAATTTCATTTGTACGATGCGGCCACTGGCGGAAGTCTGCTGGGAACCGAAGTCAAAAATAGTGTAGTATTGCAAGACGGCTATTTCGACGTCACCTTGGATTTCGGCAGCAATGCTTTTACCGGCGAGGCCCGGTGGCTAGAGATCGAGGTCAAACCAACGGGCGAGGCCATCTATACCACCTTAAGTCCACGTCAGGAGTTGACGCCAACGGCATACGCGTTATATGCCGAGAGCTCCGGCGGGGGTTCGGATTCAGCCTGGACGGTAACCGGGAATGATATGTATTCCGTACCCTCCGGTAACGTCGGGATCGGAACGGCGAGTCCTCAGCAGAAATTACACGTTGCGGGTCAAGGCCAATTTGACCTGGGCACCGGACAGGTAAAAATAAGTACGCCCGGAGGCTGGCCCGGGATCATTGCGTATTCCCAGAATGGAAACCGAAGGGACATAACCTACCACAACTGGGGAACCTATATAACCACCAGCTCCTCGTCTTCAGCCCCCGGGGTAGAAAATGGGATATTTATAGCCGAAAATGGTCACGTCGGCATCGGCTATGCAAGCACTCCCAACGCACGACTCCACGTCGCGAGTCATGGATTAGAAACAGGATATTTCACCTCCGACATGTTAAGCTCCGAAACCCATGTACTCCATTCGGAATTTACCGGAACGGGCAGCTATGATGCCAAGGCGGTCTATGGCAGGTGTGCACCGGCCGATTATTACGGTTTCGGTGGATTTTTCGAGGGCGGATATATGGGGATTTACGGAACCGTGTCAGCATCGGGCGGTAACACCTATTATGGTGTTTATGGTAATGTCGGCGGCGGAACCGGAACCAACTATGGGCTTCGAGGCACTGCCTACAACGGGTTAACGAACTATGGAGTGTTTGGTTCCGCTTCAGGAGGGACAACGAATTACGGAGTGTATGCGACGGGCTCGGATTACGGGGTGTATGCGACGGGGAGCACCTGGGCCGGCTATTTTGCCGGGAATTTATATGCGAGCGGCAATGTCGGCATTGGTACGACTAATCCGGAACAGAAACTGCACGTGGTGGGGATATCGCAATTTGATATTGCCGGGGGCAGCATTTCGCTGTCCACACCGGGTGGATGGCCTGGGGTGATTGCGTACAGCCCCAACGGACATCGCCGCGATATTCAATACTACAATGATGTAATGTGTATCACGATGAGCGATTCGTCTTCGGCGCCCTCCAGCACCAACGGCATTCGCATCTATGAGGACGGGACAGTAATGGTAAAAGTTCTTCAAATCACGGGGGGAGCGGATTTATCGGAACGCTTCAACGTCCACACGACGAAGGAGGAGGCGTCATTCTCGGCAGGGATGGTGGTCAGTATCGATGCGGAGCATCCGGGGGATTTGAAGGTGAGTCGCGAGGCGTATGACAAGGGCGTAGCGGGGATACTAAGCGGGGCCGGCGGGGTCAAACCGGGAATGATGAT
>CAZNQT010000324.1:0-5972 GCA_964574885.1 uncultured Pirellulales bacterium | reverse complement strand
GCGTTAGGCAGTGCGTTGCGTCTTCCGGGCTTGACGAAATTTCTGCAACAAAGTTTGTCCTTACCGATCAAACGGCTGGACAGTTTCGAGAGTTTGAAGCTATCGCCGGACGTTTCGGTGGCGCAATTTACGGAGAACCTGCCGTCGTTGGCATTAGCGTATGGCCTGGCGCTTCAAGGTCTGGGTCAAGCGGCCATCATCAGTAATTTGCTGCCGACGGAAGTGGCCCGTAAGAGTCAATGGCAGCGGAAACGTCGCTGGTTTATCGCTGCAAGTACGGTATTTTTGCTGGGGGCCTTATCCTTCATGTTTGACTCCTATTCCGAGAGCGCGCGGATTACCTCGCCCGACACCAGCAAGGGTTTATCCATAATTGATAATGTGAGCAGAGACATAAAACAAGACAATCAGCAAAAAACCACTGCTGATAACCAAGCGAAAACCGCTGAAACTAAAATCGCCAAATACGATAAGTATTATAAGGATAAGTTACTGGATATTGATAAGCGCGCCCTGGTCACTCGTCTCTACCAGGCGATTCGCGATTGTTTTCCCAATCAGAATAACACACCGGATCAGGCGGCGCTATTCCGCGAGTATCGAAGCGGGGACGTGGATAAAGTATTGAAGATCCCGCGTCCGGAGCGTAAACAAATATTCCCCAACCAAATCAACCTCATCTACACGGATGATCTGAGTAAGGGTTTCGATGAAATCATCGGAAATCGTTTGAGCACGACGGGGTATGCCGCTGCCGCCGGCGGCCGAGCCTACCAGGGAGGAAGTCGAGACCGAGGGGGGCGAGAAGACAGTATGTACAGGAGCGAAGAGGAAGAAGGCTACGGGGGGAGGGACGATCGCGGTCGTTATGGTCCCGAAGAAGGTTATGGGCGCGGCGGCGGTTATGGACGCGAAGGCAGTTATGGCGGCAGCAGGTTGAGGAGCGGCATGCCCACGTCGGGAACCGGCGGTCAGCAGGCAACCGGCCAAAAGGCGGTCCCCGGCTTTGTCGTCGTCATAGAAGGGAGCACCCCAAACCATGGCGAATTGTCCTTTTTATTTCCTCCCGACGTGAGAACGGACCGCGCGCGATGGGGCTTTTTTAATCGCCTGCGTAATTTAGGAAAAACGAATACTCAGATCGTGGAGGAAGAAAAGGCACAACAGTCTCCGAAGAAAGGAACGGCCGCAACGATGGCCAAGCGTTCCACCCGTAAAGAGCCGAATCAACCGCCGCCGGTCGTAGCCCAAACCCCCGCCCCGGGAGGGTCTTCGTCCGCGGTTGCCACCACCGAAGCCAATAAAGAGGCAGATACACAGGCGGAGACACTGCCCTTCGAGACGTATTTTGATCCGGACGCGGAGACGGTAGAATCGTATTTTGACATTTCCCGTCGGGGCTGGTTGTCGGGTTTTACCGATGCGAAATCGGATCAGCCGTTACCCGGGGAACTGGGCATTCTGCGAAAGGAAAAGGACGAAACGAAACCGAGTACGACTCGAACCGCCGCCGGCAGTCAATCCGGCATTCTCAGTAAATCACGAACCTACAAGACGCCTCCCGTTTATCTGGACTGCGTAACCCTGGAGCCGATCACCGATACGTATGAGCTGGATGATTCGGGGGAAATCAAAGTGGACAGTAATAATCAACCGATCGTTCAACATCATGATTATTGGTTCCAGATTCGTTTTAAGGTAAAATTAAAGGACGCGAAAAGTGAATAGAGGATGGCCATGGGTTTCGTCAAAAAGAAGCTATTTTTGATTCTCTGCATTGCAGTCACCGTGCTGGGGATCGGTATTTTTATCAGCGGGATGATGGTGTCAGCGACTAACCAAAAGGAGCTCGAGGCCATCACGACGAAGATTAAAGATGTGGATCGTTTCCGCGCGCAAGCGGTACCGGGAGATGACATCATCCAGGCGCAAGCTTATGCGGACGATTACCAAAAGAATTTAACGCAGATGGAGATGTGGATTCAGGAGACAACGCGTCGCCCGGTGTTGTTCCGCGCCGTATTTCCGAAATTGACCAACGAGTTGGATAAGGACTCCCGCTTTGAGGAATTTGCCAAGAGATATTGTTCGTTCGTGGATTCCCTGCTGAGACGTCTTCGTGCGGGTACGTGTCCGAGCCCGCAAGAAGAAGAACAAACAATCGCCCGTTTTTTTGAGGAGCATTTGAAGGGATCGGCGGCGGCAGCGGTGGATGAAGCGGCCCAAATGGACCGGATTCGCAACGAGTTGTGTCAAAAGCGAGCCCAGGACTGCGTGCTCTATGCCGACACGAGTGATTTTTGCGCCTACGATCACTGGGAACGGTTGCCGCGACTGGCGACGCCGATGTACAAAGATGCGTGGTACACGCAGTTGGCGGCCTGGATCCAGGAAGACGTGGTGGAGGCCATCGTAGCGATAAACGGAACTTCCGAAAGCGTATTAACGTCGCCGGTGAAGCGTTTATTAGAAATAACTTTTACGGGGGAGCCGCCGGAAGGAGAGCCGACCCTGGACGAAGCGACGGTACAAACTCGTACGGGTTATGGCAGGACATCCACCAGCAGCAGTCTGCGTGGGTATCGTGCGAACCGCAGCATCTGCGTCTCCCGTCGCGATGCGAGCAGCGTGAATAAGCTGCCGATCTACGTAACCCAAATCCAACAAAAAACGAATCGCAGTTTCGGGGCGATGGGAGGCGGCACCGGCAGGGGGAGCGTCAACTATCAAGGAATAGCAACGGATCCTTATACGGGGAATTACAGCAACGATATCATCGACGTCGTACAATTTGAAATGGGAATCATCATCGACTCCACCCGGATCAAGGACTTTATCCAGACGCTGGAGAGCCAGAAGCATTCCAAGGTACTCCGGATCCGCAATGCCCCGAAAGACAAAGCGGACATTTTAGATCTGACCCGAATTCAGGAGATCCTCCAAGCCAAGCAAAGCTCTCCCGGTTCCACGGTTTTGGTGCACGGTCTGCAGGTCAACACCAACGACATAGAAGAGCAAGTAATAACCCGCAACCAAATCACGGTATTGCAGATGGATATCGATCCGATTGACCTTTCCGTGGAACATGATGGGGGTTATTATTACGGCAGCGGGTCGTTTAAGGTACTGCGGTTGACGTGCGAATATTTCTTTTTCAAGAGCGGGTATAAAGACCTGATACCGGCGTCGGTGGAGGAGATATTAACGCCGACCTCGAGCCAGCCGACCACAACGGGATTCGGTAATTACGGCGGAGGCCGGTCGCCCATGGGAGGCCGAGGCGGTCGTCCCTGATGAAATCCGAATGACGAATGAAGGCCAAAGGAAAAAGTCAGCACAAGAAAGAAATACAAAACAACAAATAACCCATGAGTAATGCAACGCCACAGGAAGGTGGTTACGATCGCATTGCCTTGTCGCGGTTTACGAAAGGGCTGGAATCATGGCTAAAAAACAGAGTATGAATCTGTTCGAGGCACATTTGGAAAAAGTCGCCATCGGCGCGGCCGGTCTGGTTTTTCTCTGGGTGGTGGTAACCCGTTTTTTTCTGCCATCGGGCATAGAAACGACGAGCGGCACCCAAAACGTGGTCCAAGCCGCGCAGAATGCGGCCAAGGATGCAGAAGATGTACTCAAAAGCAAAAAACCTACCCCGAACTTTACCCCCAAACGAATACCCACACCGGAAAATCCCACGAAATACATAGCGTTCTATAATTCTCCCACGGATACGCTACCCCTAGGCCCGATTCATAACACTCAAATCATCACCAATACGATGAAAGATAAAATCGCGAATTTTCCCACGAAGATCCCAGCGCCGCAATCGCTATCGGTGGGAATTTACCATACGCGGGCTTCCACGAATCCATCAATGACGGCAGCCACCAACCCCGAGGACATTAAGGAGGTAGATTTTGTGACCGTCGAAGGGACCTTTGCCCTCGGTCAAATTCGAAGCCTCTTTCAGCAAAGTTTTCAGAATCCAGAGTTGAAGGACCCGGTGGCGTATCCGGACCCGATCGTGGCCGCCGTGGAACTGGACCGTTCGCAATTAATGCCCGACGGCAGTTGGTCCGCCTGGCAACACATCCCCCGTTTGGATATCGATCCGGGAGCGGTGTCCGATCCCTCCGAGGATTTTCAAGAGTATTCTACTGAGAAATATAATGCGATTTTAACGGTACGCAAAAGTGCGTATATGCAAAAAAGGATTTTGCAACCGGAGCCTTATGCCCTAGTGAATGAAACCTGGCTCCCGCCGACGGAGCAGGCCAAGCAGAAGGAAGAAGAAGCGAAATCCCGTCGTGCACCGGGCGGGGGCGCCAATGTCACACCCGGCTTACCGGGTCTTGGCGGAACAGGCCGCACTCCGATTCGTCCTACCGCCCCCGGCTCTCGCACCCGCGGCAGACAACCCAGCACCCGAGACCGAAACCGGAGTATGTATCGCAGCGAAGAGGAAGAAAGCTACGGAGGGAGGGATCGTGAGTATCGTAGCGAAGAGGGGGGAAGAGATTACAATAGAGGGGGATATACCGGACGCGTTCGAATGGCCCAGGTCAGCAGTCAGGATATGAAAGAGGCGGAAGAATACCTGAAACAGGATGAGGTAACCCTTTGGGCCCATGATGCGAGCGTCGTACCCGGCGTAGTCTATCGGTATCAAATGCGTCTGGGATTTTTCAATCCGATCGCCGGCACCGATCGCTTCCTGCCCGAGGATATCGCCTATAAGAATAAAATCATCCTTTGGTCCGATTTTCTGCCCGGCAATGCCAAGGAACAAAAGTTTGTACAAATAGATAAGCGCGTGCTCTTCTTTCCCCGAACGGCCAGTTCGGGCGACAAAGTGCTTGCCACCGTGGATGTATTTCGCCAACATGATGGCAAATGGTATCAAAGGCCCTATACCGTGATACCCGGCTCGACAATCGGCGGCATCGATCCTCCCCTGGAGAAGAATACCCAGCGCCGAACGACGTCAACCCCGGTCGCGCCTAATCGAAATTCTTTAGGGATGCGCAGTCGAATGCCGGGTCGTGCGCCAGGTCGAACGACCACTTACACGAATCCTATAGCAGCGGCGGAACCGGAGAAGATCGATTTTCGTACGGGCGTGACGATTATCGACATTACTCCCAAAACGGTGCATTGGTATTCCAGCGGCAGCAGTAATTCTCTGAATCAACAAACCACACCCGATCTGGTTTATCGCGACGTGGACGGATACGTAAAAAGAGTACCCGTGGATAATCGCTGTTGGCCTGATGAACTTCGTAAACAGCGTGCCGACATTTTGAAACAGATCCGTGAAGAGGAGAAATCCCCCCGCGAGGTCACCCCCCAGCGACCGGGCCCCGGAAGAACGCCCCGAAGGGGAGGAAGAACTGCGGGAGGAGGCATGAGTTAATTCTTACGCGCTCTACACAAACAGCAATTCCCAGAATGCCGGGGTCTCGGTCCGGCCTTTTGACATCCTATCGTGGGGCTTTTTATAAGTTTTGCGTCGTCGGTTCGTGCGGAGCAGTCTATCCACGTTCGGCATAGCGGGCAATCGAGTGACTGATCTTGTTCTCCGCCCGGGAGCTGTAGCGTTGCGCAGCGATTAACACGAAAAATGCGATTCCCCATAAGGCGACAAATCGTGAGTAATAGAGCATCCGCGACATGAAATCCACCTTAGATTGAATCTTACTATACGCTTCGAATATCTGCTCATACGTAAACAGCACTCCGGGGATCTCCAAGTTGAAGATACGCTGCCAAGGCACGGTGAAAATCAGAAACACCAGTGACAGGAAAAACGCTTTACTGGCAGGGGCCAGACCGCTCAATCGCCCTACCAAAGCTAAATTCAATCCCATCCATAACGATACGCAGTAGATCACGGCGGAAAACGTGACGGCGGCATAACAAATTACGAGGATACTCTTCACCCCGTAAAGCAGATGCGGGGCCTTCTCCAGGAG
>CAZNQT010000323.1:0-5976 GCA_964574885.1 uncultured Pirellulales bacterium | reverse complement strand
GAGGAGGAAGGGAAGATTCCGCTGCGGCTGCCGTACTTCATGGTGGTTATCGACGAGTTGGCGGATTTGATGAGGTCGGCGGCGAAGGAGGTGGAGGCATATATTATCCGCCTGGCGCAGAAAAGTCGAGCGGTGGGGATTCATATAGTGTTGGCGACGCAGCGTCCGCAGGCGACGGTGGTGACGGGGCTGATCAAAAGCAACCTGCCCAGTCGTATCAGCTTCCGGGTGGCGGCTCGGATGGACAGCCGCATCGTGCTGGATCAAAACGGCGCGGAAGCCTTATTGGGTCAAGGCGATATGCTGTTCCTCCAGCCGGGGACGAGCGATCTGATACGGGCGCAGGGGACGTTTTTAAGCGATGCGGAGATACATCGACTGGTCAAGCACCTCAAGAGTACGGCCAAGGCGTATTATCATCCGGAACTGATGCAGTTGAACCAGGTGGACGCGGGGAGCATGGAAAAGGATGAGTTGTTTGACGAGGCAGTGAAGATCATTATCGAGACGAAGCGAGGCAGCGTATCGCTGTTGCAGCGGCGACTGACGATTGGATATTCTCGGGCGTCACGGCTGGTGGATCAGATGGCGGCGGCGGGGATCGTGGGCGAATACAAAGGCTCGCAGGCCCGGGAAGTGTTGATCACGATGGAAGAATACGAGCAGATTCGCGCACAGATGGAACGGGATGCGGCGCAGGGGTACCAGGATCTGCAGGAGGAGGAGGAAGAATCGGAAGCGAAAGCGAGCGAGCCATCCATCTCGGAGACTCGGTGGCTGCCACCCGAGGCGACAGAGGAAGATATGGACGAGGAAGAAGAGGTCGAAGAGCCGAATGAAGATACTGACGACGAGTACGAAGAGGAAGAAGAGGATTATGATGAGGAGTCGGAAGAAGAAGACGAGGAGGAAGAACCGATCGGGGGGTTTGTAGCTGGAGAGGACGAGGAAGAAAAGGATGAAGGATAAAGTATGAAGAACAAAATGTTTCTGGTTCCTGGTTTTTAAAGGAGCTATTGTCACCATATCACTGTGAAAAATTACTTGTTTGTAAAACCAAGACATATTATAGAAAAAGACAAATAATTCTGTGACCCTAATAACTGTGGTGACAAACTAACCTTATAATCGTAAGTCTTTTTATATCAATTGTTTACGAGAATGCCTGGAGTTATTGTCTATCCAGTTGATATATTCATTTATATCGTGAAACTACAGCATGGCTCGAACGGAAATCATCATGAGATTTTGACTTGTGTCCGATTAGTATTTATGATATAAAAAGTTATAGCAAGGAGAGACCATGGGTAGCGGGAGCGATTCAAAGGGAGAAAGGGGCTCGGACGCCCAAATTCAGGAAGAAACCCTAGCCGAAATCCAAAATAAGTTAAAACGGGAGAAGATTGGCTTAACTGAGGAACAAAAGCGACTACTGCGTGAATTATACGATTGGCAGGAGCGGTCTCGGGAAACCAATTGGGTTTTAGGTGAACCGCTCGGGGTGCGCACCTGATAGGTCTGTCTTGAACTTTCTCGAAGTATAGATCCTGTTTTTTCTATGGAAGCGGGGTTCTTTTTATGGTCGGAGAGGTCCGATGCACTTAGCTTATGCAACGGGATTAATGGATTTTCAAACTTGCGATCCACCTTTTTCTTTTTACGAATTCATTGACCGGTTGATGCCCGGCGAGAAGACCAATCGTAATCCCCTACGTCGTTTATGCACGTTGATGCGTAAAATGCATGCCCGTAGTTTCTTATTGGAGAATCTCAGATTAAATGAAGAAATGCAACAAGAAAAAGAAATGCTAGATCGAAAACTTGGGGGTGACATAGAATTTGTTGCAACTCGCTTAACGTTCTTTTGCATTCCACATGACAAATTAAGTTGGGAAGTTTCGCCAGAGACATTCGAGAAATATGTATTGGCTTATGCGGTAATCGTTACATTTACACTTCCCGATAATCATAAATTCAGTCATATATTAGAAGCGGTGGTTCGTCCGCCCTCCGTAGTTCTTACCGAAGAAATTAAAGAACCGTTCATAGAGACCACGACCAATTACTATGTCCATAATACAAGAGAATGGTTAACATCAATAGGTCCGAAGGAGGATACTAAGGCTTTAAAAATAACCGGTAGTTTCTTTTCGCAGCAAAATACCTTGACGAGCGTATGTGCACACGCCGCTTTGCGAATCGCCATGAACAGTTCCATTTTAGACAATACCTCCAAGCTTACGAATCATTTTATCAATGACCAATTGTCGCTACACCCGGATCAATGGCACAGAGGATTAGGAACCGACGAGATCGTACGGGTAGTCAGCAATCATGGTTATGAAGTACATACGGTGAATTTCCTTGAGAAGACAGATTTGGAATACGATCATTTTTTGTATCCAGCGCTGGAATCTGGTTGTCCGACGATTTTAGGAATTCAGGGATGGGATGTGATTAGGAGTCAATTGACTTCACACGTAGTGACTATTTTAGGTCACACTACAAATTCTGACCGCTGGGATCCACAAGCTCGATGCGGATATGGGAATTATCCTTTAAAGCCGTATATTTCTAGCGCCTGCTGGTGCGACCATTATATAATGAGTGATGATAATTTTGGAATGTTCAGCACGATGCCTTCGGATATGCTTCGTAATTTCATTGTCCCATCGAAAAATCCTTACCTACATGCCAGTATGGCCATTACGATTGTCCCTAAAAGTGTGGCTATGCCGGGCTATATCGCCGAACAGGCAGCCACTGTTCATGCAAGAGCTTTTATTGAACGTATTAATTCTATTCAGGGTATAAACATATGGTTGAAGCGTTTGGGTAATACAATTCAAAGGGACTATTCAAAACCAGGTAATAGAGATATAGTATGTCGTACCATCCTTCAAACGGCACAGCGATATAGGCATTATGTTGAAAGTCAAAATGTCTTGTTATCCGCGGAACAATCGGAAATATTATCTCGGTTGCCTGAATATTTGTGGGTATCCGAATTGACTCTGCCCAATCTTTATACGGGCAACAAACATAAGCTGGGGGATGTCGTCATCAATGCCGGAGCTACTCCTGAAGAACATGTGGAGGGTAATAGCTTTGTTTTAAGCTGGTTTCCTGAAATTATACTATTGGGACCTGAGTTAACCTTACAGTCATGGGGGATTAATACCCATGTACCTTTAATTCGCAATACCAAACCGCCTGTTCTTGAATGGTAAAACAATTCTGCTTAGCGGAAATACAGATTTTGTGATCGTTTAGTGATTTGATAGGTTAAGTTCGAACCGAATCGTTAATCGTTAGAGGAGGGTAAGATCGAGGTGGAGGAGGGAGAAAAGAGTTCACAGTTCACGGAAAAGAAGATAGCGTTTAGCGTAGAGCGGATAGTGGGTAGGAAGAAGTGATTAGTGGATAGTAGTCAGATAGTAAAATCAAAGATTAAAAATCAAATAGCAAAATTACAAATTAAAAATTAAAATTCGTAGGCAGTTTATCGGGAGCGGGATGCCTGTCGCTGCATTATCAGGTTAAAAACAATTTCTGATGGTCTAACGCCTCCGGCTAAACATGGTAGAAACACAAAATAATCATAGAATAGAAATCGATTTTTCCCCCCCCCAAGCTCGCGGACTCGCTTGGCGACGCCACTCATCCGGTATTCCATCGGAGTCCACAACAGAGGGAGAATCCTGGATTCCCGCCTTCGCGGGACTGACATCATAGATTACTATACGTTTTCACGTAGTGTTCCTTTGAGTGAAAAGTTCTTGCCGAGTGGGGATTATTCAAAGGCGACCTCCTCGGTTTCATTGAAGGAGCCAAACTCTAATCCGAAGTTGACGGGACTGTTTTGCCAGGTCCAAAGGGTATTCCTGGCCACAATCTGGAAGGTGCATTTCGTCGGATCGATAGAGATCACAATAGTAGCAGGGTCGAGATCGTCCGGTCTCTTTTTATACTGGTATTTTGTCTTGCCTTTTAACACAAATTCTCCCAGCCCGACGGCATGCTCGGCGGTTCCCCAACGCAAAAGCAAACTGGCCGTACGCAGGTCGATTTCGTCCGCGGTGGCCAGGGAACCGGAGATCACCAGGTTCTTCACGTTGTTCTCTTTACCCGGCTTACAGATTGCCTTCTCCACGCGCAGGGCATCGGCAAAACCCGACTGTAACTGCATGGGCAGATATTTTTTCGCATTGATCACATCTTCCACCGCCTGGCCTAAGCCCACGTACTCGCCGAAGACCAGGACGACCTCGACGGGCGCGGACGTACCCGTCAGATCGACGTTCTTAGCGATAATTTTGAACCGGCCCTTTTTCATGTCCAGGGAGAGAGACGTAATGCTCCCCTTATCTTTATAGGTAAATTTCGGTTTCTTGCCGGCCTGCTTGAAATCGGCGCCATCGATCGTTTCCTCGTACAGGCCTACATTCACATATACGGTATCGGCGGCGGTAAAATCATCGGCTGTGGCGTCGAAGGTTCCCATTACGGTAAACGAATCGGCGAGCGCCTCCCGGGTTTTACCGGCCTTGACCGTCATTTTCGTAACCGTGAGGTTGGGGGTAGAGTCGAGGTCGGATTGGAGATTAATACCGGGATTGTTAGCCTGAATGTGGAGCAGATCATTATAATCATCGAACGTCAGGAGATTGGCAGTTAGATTCAGATACGTTAGATTCGTCAATCCCATGAGAGAGGAAATGTCACTGATATCATTGTCGTTCAGATACAAATCTTCCAGATTCATCATCCCCGCCAGCGCGGAGATGTCGCTGATCGAATTACTGCTGAGAGCCAGAAACGTCAGGTTCGTGAGTCCCGTCAGTGGGGAAATATCGCTGATCGAATTTCTACTGAGAGTCAGAAGCGTCAGGTTCGTTAGTCCCGCCAAGGGGGAAATATCACTGATTGAGTTGATGCCCAGATACAGACGCGCCAGATTCGTCAGTCCCGTCATAGGAGAAATATCGCTGATCTGATTATTAACCAGACTCAGACCGGTCAAATTCGTCAGTCCCGCCAGCGGTGATACATCGCTGATCTGATTTCGATCCAGGGTTAAACTTGTCAGGTTCACAGCGGTTTCGAGGCCGGTCAGGTCGGATATGGATTCGTTAGAGGCGCTGAGGCTGGTTAAGTTAAGCATATCGGCCGGTTCGGGATCCGTGACGCCTAACTCGACCTCGATCGCGGCTTTGAGATGGGCGTCCGGGATATTCACCGGCGCCGCTTCGACAGAAAGCGGCAGCGTCACCGTTAGTAAAGATACCGTCATCCACAATTTCGTACTCCGGTTCATGGTTTTACCTCCCGCGTACTTAGTGAAAATTTATACCTTTTTGTTGTATGGATTGATCTTCCCTGATACGATTGATTGTAAATGCAATAATCCCCATTCAATTTATATCGCTATTCTACCCCCAAGCAGGATACTTGACAATAGACAATGCTTGACAGGTGAATCCGGTTCCATAACAATCAATCACGAGGTTGGCACGAGCGTATCCAGCCGGGGGGTAAAAAAGTACATAATTCATTGCAGAGAAGTGATTTACGGCACAGGCCCCACGCAGACGGAAAACAACGAGACGAACAATATATGATAGCCAAATCGAAGAATTATGAACAGGCGCCGGTACGGATATTTGCCGACGACAAGTTGGCGTCGCGGGCGGTAGCGCAGCGGATAGCGGAATTGATTCGCAGCAAAGCGGCCAAAAGCGAGACCACGGTCCTGGGGCTGGCGACCGGCCATACTCCGGTTAATGTCTATCTGGAATTGATCCGGTTGCACCGGGAGGAGGGATTGGATTTTGCGAATGTGGTGACGTTTAATCTGGATGAGTATTGGCCTATCGAGCCTACGAAGCTGCAATCCTACCACCACTGGATGCACGAGACCCTGTTCGATAACATCAATATCAAAAAGGAAAATATCCATCTGCCGTCGGGCACGGT
>CAZNQT010000322.1:0-5977 GCA_964574885.1 uncultured Pirellulales bacterium | reverse complement strand
CCGACGCACACACCACGATGGTATAATCCATCGCCCCGTGTTCCTTTAGCACTTCGACCGTACGGGCCACCGTCGATTCTTTCTGACCGATTGCTACATAAACGCAGATCACGTCCTGCCCCTTTTGATTGATGATCGTATCAATCGCGATCGCCGTCTTGCCCGTCTTCCGATCGCCGATGATCAACTCCCGCTGCCCCCGCCCAATGGGGATCATCGAATCGATGGCTTTGATCCCCGTTTGCAGCGGCTCGTTCACTGGTTGACGATCCGCGATCCCCGGTGCAATCATTTCCACGTCCCGACGCTTGTCCCCGGAAATCTCCGCACCGCCGTCGAGAGCTTGCCCCAGCGGATTCACTACCCGACCGAGCATCTGCGTACCCACCGGCGCCGACAATAACTGTCCCGTACTGCGGACTTCGTCGCCTTCTTTGATCCCCAGGTAATCGCCATAGACCACCGCTCCGATCGAGTCCTCTTCCAGGTTAAACACCTGCCCGAACTGCCCGTTCTCGAACTGCAGCATCTCGCTGGCCATAGCGCTCTTTAGGCCGTAGATTCGTGCGATCCCGTCGCCTACCTCCAGTACCCGACCCACCTCTGCCACGTCCAGTTCACTATGAAACTGCGCGATTTCTTGTTTGATTACACTCGTGATTTCTTCCACTTTAAACTTCATTTCTGATCGTTCCTATGCTATAAAACCCTAAATCCTAATATCTAAATACCAAACCAATTCAAATGACCAAAACTCAAATGTTCAAAACGTTTCTGTTTGAGACATTTGAACATTAGAATTTCGATATTGTTTAGAATTTAGGATTTAGAATTTAGTGCTTTGTTATTTCTCCAATACCTCACTTATATCCAGCTTATGTTCCGTCCCCCGTCGCAGGTATTTGGCGTACTGACTCAAGCGCCGTCGCACCGATCCGTCCATTACCGTATCCTCTACCGTCAGCACCATTCCGCCCAGAATCGCCGGATCCACCGTACTTTGCAGCGTTACCGTCTTCCGCAGTGCCCGCGAGACCTGCTCCGCCAGTCGTATCTGCTCCTGCGTATCCAACTCCACCGCCGTAACCATCTTACCCCGTACGCGACCCGCCGCCTGATCCTCCCGTTCGACGAACGACTCCTCCATCTCAGTGAGCAGACCCAAACGATTTTTTCGCGCTACGACCATTAGAAAATCCATCACCAGATCGCTCACCTTGCCGTGAAAAACCTTCTCCAGGATTTCTGCTTTTTCCTCGTGCCGAATTGCCGGCGTTTCCAGGAACGTACGCCACAGATCAAGGCGCCGAACGAGTTCCGCCAGTTGCGATAGCTCCTCACGCACCGACGCCGTCTGCTCGCGCTCCTGGGCAATCTCGAACAGCGCCTCTGCATACACACGCGCTATCGACTGACTCTGATCCGACGCCAACTTTTTCTCCTGTCTTCCGCGTAACCGTGCCACAGTTGTATCAGCCGTGACTTTGTATTAGATGCCATGCTCAAGTACTCTGAAGCATGTTCTTAACCGTAAATGGCCAACGGTAAACCGTTCTGTTTTACCTTCCACTTTCAATCTACCCATTTATTCATCCACTCTATCCGAATCCGTTTGCAGTTGATTCAGCGCCTCCGCCAGCAGATCGCGATGATCCTGGGCATCCAGATTCCTCTGAATGATTTTACCCGCAATGTCCGTCGCCAGCTCACACGTCTGGTCGCACAAGTCCCGCAGCGCCTCATCCTTCGCCGACTGAATATCCCGTTGCGCCTGGGCCCGTAGTTTCTGAGCCTCCTTCTGCGCGTTTTGTTTTAACTCGTCCGCCAGTGTCACCGCCTCGCTGCGACCCTGATCGATTATCCCCTGTGCCTCGCTCCGTGCCTGGGCCAACTGCTCCTTATACTCTTGCAGCGCCGTTTCCGCTTCCGTGCGGGCCTGCTCCGCTTCCTCGATCGACCGGCGGATATGCTCCTCTCGTTTTTGCAGTCCCGACAGAATCGGACCCCACGCCCATTTGCCGAGCACCACTAAGAGCACAACAAAAATCGCCAGCGTCAGGATCACCGTTCCCCATGTTCCGGAAAATATACCTGGCGACTCTTCCGCCGCTTCCGACGCCCAGACCGGTACGGCGAAAAGCAAACCGATGCTAATAAAGCCTGTCAAGGATCGGCGTATCATGACCCTCTCCTCGTTTTTAGGTAAAATTTTAAGCTGAGAAACACATTCTATTTAACGCCGACGACGGCTAATAAGGCTATGATTAAGGCAAAGAACGTAAAGCCTTCGATCAGCGCCGCCGAGATGATCATGCTCGTAAAAATTCTCCCGCCGGCCTCCGGCTGCCGCGCGATGCTCTCCACCGCGTTACCCGCTATGGTGCCGATGCCTTTCGCTGCGCCGGCTACGACCAGACCGCAGCCGATAATCGCACCGCAGATCGCTAAGCCAACATTACCAATCAGTTGCGTCTCTTCCGCCAGTATCATGGGATCCAACATTACAAAACCTCCAGTCTTAATAATAAATGATTTTTCTCGTGCTGGTATTTTTAACTTTTTACTTTCAACTCATTTACTCTTTCACTCTTCTACTCTTTTACTCTTCTACTCAATGCTCCGGATGCACTGCCGCTCCGATAAACAACGTTGTCAAATACGTAAATATATACGCCTGCAGGAACGCCACGAATATCTCCAGTAAACTCATCGCGGCGCATCCGGCCACCGTAACCAGAGCGATGGGAGCGAAAACCAAAACGCTCTTAATCATCAAGCCTATGCCGATGAGAGCGCCGAGCACCGTATGGCCTGCCATCATGTTCGCAAATAAACGTATCGCCAACGCAAAAGGCTTCACCAATGCCCCAATGAGTTCCAACACGTACATGAACGGGATTAAGAGTACGGGGACAGGGGGGATAAAATTCTTGATATAAGACCCGAGGCCCTGTTGCCGGATCCCGGAGATGTGAACCATCAGAAACGCGCACGCCGCCAGCGTACCCGTCACCCAGATATTGGACGTGGCGGTGCCTCCGTAGTGATGTAATTTCCCCTGGGATAAAATTTGGATGAGTCCGTCCAGGGGGACCATGCCGAGCAAATTACAGAACAGAATAAAAAAGAACAGGGTCCAGATGAATTTAATGAATTTATCGGTATGGTCCCCGAGGACCGGCCGGGCCACTTCTTCCCGCAAAAAGACACAGATCGCTTCGAAAAAATTCCGCAGCCCCGACGGAACCATCGAATGTTGACGTGTGGCTAAGAGCAGAATCAGCAGTAATAGCGTTCCGGCGAGGATCACCATCAACATATGATTCGTGAAGAGCACCGGACCGATTCGGAACAACTCATGCTGCACCACGTGCTCCAGCGGATTCATCGACGCCAATACTGTTAATCCCAATTCCGCCATAGTCTCTTTCACAAATGCCTGATCGTTCTTATTCTCTTTTTGCCCATTCCTTGGGACATCCACTTATTGTCATTCTGAGTGGTCGGGTGACATGCTTAAGTACTCTTTAGCATGGTTTTACCATAAACCGTGAACTCATTCACCTATCTACTCTTCCGCTTTTTTACTCAATTCTCCGTACATTGACTTGACGAATCCCATCGCTGTCTTCGTCTCCCACGCCAGCAGTACCAGGTAGAATAGTATCGTCCATAACGCGAACGCCGGCAACGGTGGTTTGACCGTCAGGTACCACCCCAATCCCAACGATATCGTCAACAGCAGTCGAATCACCGTGGCCCCCAGCCATGCCTGAACCAGCCAGTCTGCCTTTTGTTCCACCGCCATCGTTATCGGGATCAAACTGACGATGCCGGCAATCAGCGTCACTACCCCTGCCGCGATTAACGCCTGTAAATTCTCCCTGCCGCCCCAGTGTACGCTGGGCCACGCCGACAGCAGTCCCACTGCTGCCACCAGCAATACCGCCTGACCTGATAATCTCAACAGACCTCTCGGCAATCTTTGTCCTTTCTAACTAGAAACGTATAATGTTTATTGCATCAATAATCTGTGTGGCAGCCGCCAATCCCAATAAAGAGCCGGAAGCGCCGGCTACCGGGCCCGCGAGGCGGATGGTGAATGTGGCACAGCCGCCCCCGGTTGTGCTTCCTGGGTCGGGTGCCGCCGCCAAGACCCCTCCGTCAGGAGCCGGATTGATTACTGTACATTGGTAGGCTCTGCAATGCACACTGTTAAAACTGAAAACCGAGAACTTTTTACCCGGAACTCGGAACCCGATTCATTTTTGTCATTGATTCGTCATTCGAGCTTCGTCATTCGTCATTCCTTTTGTCATTCTGAGCGAAGCGAAGAATCTCTCTTCCTATTCGCTATCCGCTATCCGCTACTTACGTAATTGCCATGTTTCCTTGATCAGCAGATACATCATCCCCACAAAACCGATCCCAAAGCCCGCCAGCAGCAGCCACGGTCCCTTATGCCCCAGTTTCTGATCCGCCTGGTAGCCCAGCCATGAAAAAATCGCCAGCACGCCTGCGAATTCAAATCCGAAGCCCAGCCAACGCAGGCTGCTGCGATCCTTATCCGCTTCTGATTCCGGCGATTCCGATCCCCCTTTCGAGGGCCTGTCTTGTAAATCTCTGTCAGTCAAGAGTTTATGTTCTTCCTGCCCACGCCTTCCTCCCCCCACTAGAATATTATGATATTTCGTCTTCTCCTGACGCTAGGGCATTATATAATTTCAGGAAACCTATATATTTATTCCTAAATCTACGTACTGTCAAGGTTTATTAGCGATGAGTTATTGGTATTTGATCGTATATAATACCCCCTTCTGCCGGTGGCCCAAAGCGCTAAACTCCCTGCCTGTAGCAGTTACATCCGACTTCTTACGCTTTGATAGGCTGCCAGCAGAATTAAGAGGAATTCGCGACAGAGAGAGCAGTCCGTATAGTTTCCTTTTAGCCTACTGGAAGCCCTTATGCGCTAAACGCTTTTCCCATATTTATGTATATTCCCATAACCGGGTGGTTGCATTTCAAAGTTGAATCCGCGACTTCGCGTAGGTATGGATTTTCCGCAACTACCCCTAAACCCTTTCCCCACAATACCTTACAATCCATAGTCCTATTCTCTAAGCCTCTGTATCCCTTTTCTTGCCGTGAACTGTGAACCGTGAACCGTGACCATGTGCTGTTATGATGCTTGTGATAAGGCGGATGAGAAGAGAGGCAGATATGGAAAAGAAAATAATGAAAATAAAAAAGATATTTTTCTTGACAAGGTACGAGAGGAATACAAAATTCAAAATGTTCAACGATGAGCCTGGTCTTCAAGTGATAAATAAAGGGGAGGTCAAGCGGAGTTGGTGTTTGCGCATCGCGTGTACCGGAGCAGTCGGAGAAGTTCAACAATAGGTTGAGTTGATCGATGAAACCGGCGCTGCGAGAGAGGGAATGTATGCGCCGCAGAAGAGAGCCGATCCAGAGTAAAAACGAAAAGTACCGGATAGCTATAAGCAGCCTGTAGTAAAGAAAACAATGCGTATTATGGGAAACCATATAAACTATAGTCAGATGCACTAGTGCATTAACAAAACGGAGGGCCTAGACATGTCAAAACGGAAATCAGTAATCCCTGCTCCGATCGAGTCGAAGACCGTAGAACATAGACAGCGCCAACCAGCGTCCCAGAAGCCCCCGGCACGTGGGTCGATGGAGGTGCGGCGGATCTGGCTGCCGCGCGGTGTCAGACTAACCACGGCAAGGATTGGGGATATCTGTATTTGAGGAATGTACTATGTCAGGTTGTCTGACTTGTTGTTAGATACCGCTTGCAAAAGGGGATAAAAAAATGACCACGATAAAAGTTGCTTGTTGGAATATATATTATTCCGACCGATTGGTAGCAAATGGTAAAATTAAGCCTTCTAGTAAAACCCGCGCTAATAATGTAGGACAAATCGTCAAAACGATTGATGCTGATGTTCTGGGC
>CAZNQT010000321.1:0-6007 GCA_964574885.1 uncultured Pirellulales bacterium | reverse complement strand
AATATCCCTTGTGTTTTGAGATATTACTGACAAATAAAATATCTGTTACATGATACAAATGGTTATGGTATAATTCAAGGATTAAAGAAAGGTGGATCGCGGAAACATACCGGAGGTTTAGAAAGGAACTACTCGATGGCGCCCGAAAAAATATATCACATTTTATCAAAATCCTTTTTTGCATCTATCCTGATAACCATATTCATAGTTCTCCCCGGCGCGACGGCTGTCGAGCAGGATTCCATCCGGCGTATCATCCAAAAGGCCGGTAACGCTGACGATGATGTCGAACGCCTGAAAATTCTCCAACAACTGCGTAATCAAGAAAGGCTGGATAGGAACATACAAAAGGACCTGGATCAGCTTATCCAACAAATCAACCGATGGTTAAACGATCCTAGGTTGGATTACTTTGGCCGGGAGATATCCAGAACCAAAGACTATAAATTCGGCCTGTCGGAAGAATCGCCTCTGGAACCGTTGACCTGGCTTTATCGTGGTCGCATGCTCGCCTGGTACACGCTCGAGACCGGCGGCGTCTGGAATCAGCAGGACCGCAAGGCCGAATTCCTCGGTAAGGCCCGACAATTTTTTGAAAAATATGCGAAAGCCTTTCCGGAAAATCGTATCGCGAAAATGTATCTTGGCGCGCCGATACCCGATCCGAAAATTTATGAACCGGTCCCCGGTGCCCCGGAGTGGGCTGTTTACCAGCGCGAAGGGCTCGAACGCATCGCCGATATCATCGAATGGTGGATCGATCACCGTATGCGCGAGAACGGCGAATACGGCGGCGGGTGGGGCGATGATTGCGAGATGTGGCGCTTCTGGGCGCCGATCCTGATTGGCTTTGACGATCCGAAGATCAGCCGGGCTCAGGCCAAATTCTCCCAGGCCCTGATGAGCCAGGCCCACATGAAACTCGGCTACACCACTCGGATGCACGACGTGGAACATACTGCCGAAGATTCCGCCGACGTCATCACTCCCATGATGCACCTCGATCCCGACAATCCGCTTTGGAAACAGCACGCTCTCAAACTCGCGGAATTCATGGAAAACCTCTGGACCGGTAAAAATGAAAGAGGCTTCCTGCAATTCAAGAGCACCTATTTCACCGCTGAACGGGTTGATAGCAATCCCCGGCGCGCCTGCGATACAGTCTATCACCCCCGCGCTGTTCAGCCGACGCTTTTATATTGGCAACGAACCGGCGATGAAAAACTAACCCGTCTGTTTTCCGCCTGGATGGACGCCTGGGTCGATGCCGCCGCCCGCAGCGAACGCGGTAAACCCACCGGCATCGTCCCCTCTGCCATTCACTGGCCTGACGGCAGAGTCGGCGGCGCCGGGCCCGATTGGTGGGATCCCCGCAATCATGGCGAATACACCCTCTACCTCTACCCCAGCGCCCTGAAAATGCTGAATTACACACTGTTACTTACCCACCACATGACGGGTGAGGAGAAATATCTCGAACCGATCCGCAGCCAGGCTCGCATCCGTTTGAACTATCTGAAACATCCTCCCCGACAATCCCCCTCGCCCGGCTCCGAAGCCTGGTGCGCCTCTCGCCTCGGCGGCATCACCGGCGTGCTCACCAAATATAAATTTCTCACCGGCAGTTCCGAATTCGACGAACTGCTTTCCCGCGAAATGTCGCCCTATATGCGCTTTCGTTTACAAGGTGAAATGAAACCACTGATCTCATCGTTGGAACAGAACGCCCGAACCCTGCGGATGAACTTCCCCGGTTATACCAGCGAAGTCCGCTACACCGACCGCGTCCTGCGGTTTCCGTCTCTGTTCGGAAACGGTATAACGAAAAATCCCATCCCCGGCATACGCTCTCCCAATACCTCCTTATTATATGCCACTGCCACCGGCGATCCCGGCGACGCCGGGTATTTCCCCCTGAACGCCGTCCGCTGGCTCACTCCGCCGCGCAACCTCGCCGCCCTGGTCGCCAACTCCGGTAAACAAATTTTCGCCGCCCAACTCTTCCACTTCGGCACCGAACCGCGCCCCATGGCCGCCGAACTCTATTTACTCGCACCGGGAAACTGCGAAATGACTCTCTCGGTTATTAATAACGACAAATCAAAATCGGTAATGAAAAAAAATATCAAGGGTACCGGTCCTCGAATTCAAATCACCTTTACTCTTCCGCCCCAGAAAACTTGTGAGCTGAAAGTACAACCACAATAATAATATCCGCCTCACAGACGATTTATAATTCATACACATCGGGTCGGCGGTCGCGAATGTGATTATTTTGCGTCGCGGTAGCTCGGTCCAGATCGATCTCGGTGATCGTGTACGTCTGCTTCGGGTCTTCATTATTCGTAACGATCTCCCCCTTCGGCCCGGTAATCAACGACTGCCCCGGATGCGTAAAAATGATATAAATCCCGTTCTCAAACGCCCGCGTTCGCATTATGCAGATATTCAAGTCATTATGAAATCCGTACGTAGGATTAAAAATCACCCTCGCCCCTTTTAACGTGAGCGTCCGGGTGGTTTCCGGCCAGCGGCGGTCCGCACAGATCATCACCCCGAATTTCCCAAAATCCGAATCATACACGTTCAGATGCTTACCCGGCAGATATTTCAAATCATGATTCTGCAAATGCACCTTATCGTACATTCCGAAGAGCTTCCCCTGCCGATTGAAAATCAATGCCGTATTATATACGCCGCCGTCGGCTTTGCGAACACAGCCATAGACCAGCCATGCTTGATTCCGCTTCGCCCACTCCGCAGCCGCCCGGGGATAACGACTCGTTTTCGGATCAATGGCATATTGGACCATATCTTCCTTGCGGACCTGCTTATCCTTGGAGACGTAACCGTCCAGAAATCCCTCCGGTGTCACCACGACATCGACCTTACGATCTTTCGCTATGGCCGACAACGACGTCATCAATTTCTCATGGTTCCCTGGTAGATCTCTCTTGACCGGATACACCTTCACCTGCGCTACCGTGATTTTCGCTAGCCTCTTTTTCGCCGCTGCGCCTTCCGGTTTCGGTTCCCCCAGCCCCTTCCGTACTCCGTAGCCGATTATCCCGGAAGCAACGAGAAATCCCCGTCGCGATAGTACCGTTTGATTTTGCTTTTCCATTTCTCTTTTCCCTGTTATACCCAATCAATTTGAATATGCTTTACGTAAAATTTCACCTAGCTCTTCTTCCGTTAACAGGATCGGATTGCCTTTCATGCTGCTGGCTTTTTGGGCCTTCTCGACTACCACGGGAAATTCCTCTTCCGACAGTCCAAATTCCTGTAATGGCGGTATCTCTAACCTGCGACAAAGTTGTTGTATCCATTCCACGCCGTCTGCCGCCTTCGCTCGATGACTTCTCGTTAGAATTTGGCCGACTTCATCGAATCGCTTGATTGCCTCGGCATCTTTCGTCCGCTCCTGCAATGCCCGTACGTTGGCTTCCATCACCCACGGCAGAAATCGCGCGCAGATCACCCCGTGCGCCGCCGGATACATCCCCCCCAATGGCCCCGCAAATCCATGCACCGCGCCCAGCTTCGCATTCGCCAGCGCCAAGCCGCTGAATAGACTCGCCAACGCCATATCCTCCCGCGCCTGGGTATCGTCGCCGTTCTGAACCGCGTGCAACAAAGACCGTCCCGCCCGCTGCATTCCTTCTCTACAGATCCCATCCGTCATGGGATTCGCTTTATTTGATACGAACGCCTCGATCAATTGCGTCAGTGCATCCAGCCCGGTACTCGCTGTTACCTCCGGAGGTATCGAATACGTCAGTTCCGGATCCACCACCGCTGCCGTCGGCAGCAGCCACGCATGACGCATACTCACCTTCACCCGTTCTTCCGGTACTGCCAGTACCGCGTTACGCGTTACCTCCGCTCCAGTCCCCGCTGTTGTCGGTATCGCCAGGTACGGCGCCGGCCGCTCCTGCAGCGGCTCGCCCTTGCCCACTACTTCCAGATAATCCAACAAGTCCCCGCGATTGGTCAATAGCGCCGCAATCACCTTACCCGTATCCACCACGCTGCCCCCGCCGATCCCAATCACCAAGTCGCAATCCGCCCCTCGTGCCTCTTCCGCGCCGGCCATAGCCGCTTCCGTGGTCGGCTCACCCACAACAGAATATGTGATATACGAGATTCCCCTCTCATCCAATTGTCGCAGCAGTTTTTCCGCTCGCTCCACGTTCCGGCCCGTAACCACGCATGCACAATGCCCCATCCCCGCCGCTATCGAACCGGACTCCGCCAGCGCCCCCGCCCCGAATACGATCCGTCCCGCCGTCGCAAACTCAAATCCCATCGCCACTCCTGCTATTTGATTAGGGTGTCATGCCTACGCGAAGCTTAGGCATGCTTTCACCGTCAACCGTAAACATCTTCTCTTATTCTCTTTATCGAATAAAAAATCCGTGCAATCTGTGAAATCTGTGGTTTCTATCTCTAGTGAATTTTGCATTTTAAATTGATCTATTCCCATCCTGTTTCATCCGGAAACACATTTGCATACTTCACACTGCTCCGCGGCGTCGCCATCATATTCTCTACCGTGTCTCGCCATTTCTGATAATGCGCCGTCTCTTTATGTTTCGCCGGATCTGCTGCCGTCCGATACACCTCCACCAGGACGAACCGTGTCGGATTATCCTGCTGCTGAATTACATCGAAACGTGCAATTCCCGGCTCCTGAACGCTCTGCCGTGCATTTTCCACTGTCGCCGCCTGGAACGCCTCCACCTGATCCGACTTCACCTCGACCTGAACCTGTACGATGAGCATGATCAACTCCTTCTTTCAAAAATAATAAAAAAAATCGCAAATTTCTATTGACATGTGCGTTATCCTATCATAAATTCTAGACTTGAAATAGTAATTTCGGGAGATTTCAAAATGCTCCGAACCCATGAAAACATCTTTATATGCCTTACTCACCGAACCCTCGATCCCCATGCTGGGGTCGTTGGTGGTGCCAGGTGGACAAGAAGGGAGCGTGTGCCCTAGAAGGATACGCCATAGTACAGGCTGAACCAGGCCTTCTGGGATCCACACGATCCCGGAAGGCTTTTTTATTAGGGCGCCGGGGCGTAACCAAGAGCCGCGCCGGTACAGGGAATTTCTATGCCTATGTAAATGAGTATCGAAGCGATCAAATCGTTTCGCTGTCGGACATGAAAAAAGAACAAATCACCGAAATTATGGACACCTTACCTCAGGGCAGAACCATCTTGTATTACTTCCAGGATCGCTACGCTGTGGAGTTGCTGTCGTATTTTATCGGGCCGGGCAAAACCGTCCGCCAGATCAAGGAGTCTTCCTACCGCGGACTCCTGCAGAAACCCATTTTGCGCCCTTTGCTCTCCTGTTTACCCTCTGGTCGCCTCACTCCAAATGTGCTGCAGTCGATCTGGCCCCCCGATACCGAAGCCTACTTACTCACCCTCGGCCGGTGGGGGGAAAAGGGGGACAAGTGGGATCGCTCCTATTATCAAACCTCTCGCTCCGGCGCCAATCTCGTCTTGCAGCTTAATTTTTCGCATAAGCACAACCAGCGGTACTACAGTCTCATCAAACCCGACGAATATATTTCTTACGACAGTTACATTCACCCGGTCAACCAATCCGGTCGTCACACCCTCGCCTGGGCCCGTATTGATCTGGACCTCGACGACGGCGAAGCACTCATCGAGGAAATCCAGACGGACTGGATTCGCGATGCACTGGATGACTTAAACTGGATAGAGCGAAAATGGAAGGGGGATTGCCAGAAAGGAATTGATCCGCAGAAAACCGCTGACTGGAATCGGCAGCGCAAGCTGATGTACTATGTCAAGCAGGTCCTGCAGCCGCATGTCAAAATGTGGGATGAAGCCATCCTCTTCGCCGCCGTCTGGTTTTTACGATACGAGATCGGCATCCGCCGCATCTTTTACCATACTCATGAATCCGGAAATCAATTAAAAGGATTCACCTCTAACCATCCCCCCCGTTCCCTGTATTCCTC
>CAZNQT010000320.1:0-6009 GCA_964574885.1 uncultured Pirellulales bacterium | reverse complement strand
ATCGTCAAACGATCCGAACCCGATATACCCCACGCCGAACGTCTTATCCTCGGCCAGCATAATCGGATGCGTCAGATCATCGAAATACACTTTGATCGTCCCCTCATCGATATCCCGCTCCAACCGGACCTTGTGCCAGACGTCTTTACCCCAGTCTATGCCCTTGGTGGTCTGCTTCGCAAAATTCTTTCTGTCCGCATTATTGACGATGAACACATTATGAGCGTGCGGATCCGCCGCCGTCGCCATGTGCACGTAATAATACTGACTCGGATTCTGCACCCCGAAAAACAGACACATATCCCGGTGTCCGTAATCCTTGCCCGTTTGCAGCAGGTCCGCCTCCAGGATAAAATCCCCGAACTCTCGGTCTGCAATCAATCCGATCACAAACGGCGACCGTACCTTTGTTTTATAGCCCCCCGGCCCGATCGACTCCAGCGCCCCGCTGCCGTTGCCCGCCTCGGTAAATCGCCACTTCGCCGGATTGGTAAACTCGAAATTCTGCAGCGCCGAAGCATCGTCAAAATCCTCGCAGTACCCTAAGGTATATCCTTTTGGTATATTCTGCCCCCCCGCCGACGCACACCACGCCGGATATCCCTGCGTCCGCATCCGTACCGCATAGAGCGACGTCCGCGCCGTCACGAACAGCGTCTTGAGATCCTTCCCGCCGAACGTGACATTCGCCGGACTTTCCGGAATCGTGATTGTCGCAATCTTCTTCCCTTTCGGATTATAAACCTGAACCGCCCCGCTTGTCAGATACACATTCCCCTCCGTATCGATGGTCATCCCGTCGGAGCCTTCCTCGGCAAACAGCTTTTTATCCGACAGCGTCCCGTCCGCATTGATTTTATACCGATAGGTTTTTTTGCCGCCGTGATCCGCGATATACAAGGTCTTCCCGTCCGGCGTTCCAATCAATCCGTTGGGCCGCACCATATCGTTTACCACTCGAATCACCTTTTTCCGATCCGGCGTCAGGTAATATACATACTCGCCTTCCTGTTCCATTCCCTCCCGATTCCCATAACGGGGATCGGTAAAATACACGCCTCCCTTTGGCGTAATCCACAGATCGTTACAACTGTTGAACTTTTTACCCAGATACTCCGTCGCCAGCGCCGTCACCTTTCCTTTCGGATCGATCGACACCAGCCGCCGCCCTCCGCCTTCGCATGCCAGTAGATTGCCCGCCTTATCGAAGAACAAGCCGTTCGAGCCCCCCGAATTCTCCCGAAACGTCGTCAGCTTTCCGTCCAGCGACCATTTGTGAATCCGGTTCTTGGGAATATCGCTAAAATAAATATTCCCCTGCCTATCGACCGCTGGCCCCTCCGTAAACGAAAAGCTCCCTGCCAGCTTTTCGACCTGCGCTCCCGGCGCCACCACGGCCGAACCATCCAAACCCCAAGATGCTTCCGATAACGCTAATCCCACCGCCAACATCCAAGCGAAATATCTGCTGATAGGCGTTGCTGCATTTCTCCACATTTGACTCTCCTTTCCTTTTCTGAGAGGTAAATTTTCATCCCGAAATTCTGTCGGCGCTATTTTCATACTTTTATCGCTCCGAGTCAATATTATGCTCCCCTCTGCCTGGCTCCTCAAACCGAAATCGTGAAAATCACAACTACCGTCCGACGCTGTTTTGCCGCAACTCCTTACGAGGGAATGACATAGGATAATCCTTATTGTTCCGCCTGTTGCAATACTTTTAACGTTTGTACGGTTTATTTGTTGCCGAATTCTACGTTTTTAACCGGTTCGGTATGACTTTTCTCTTGACGGATTTGGCCATTCCAGTTACAATGAAAAAAACAAAGGAAGCGTTTATCCTTCGATTCCGATGAGGAAACGCCATGCTGTTCTTACATAGTGAGCCGAACTAATTCTAAAAAGACATTGCGCAATTGGTGCGCTTTTACTCTGGATTCCTTTTGAAAAGGAGGTTGTCATGAGAAAAATATCGCTTTGCCTCTGCGTATCGGTAGGATTTCTCGTTTTGTCATCCTATCCTGTTTTGGCCGACTGGCAGGAAACCTTCGACAATGGCGCCTTTGACCTCTCAACGTGGCGGTTCGAGGAGTTTCCCGATATCCCGGGAACACCGACCTTAAGTGTTACACTGGTTCAAGAGGCCGGGAGTGATTATTATCTTAGTATGAAAGATCCATTGGGTGTCAACTCCGGCGGTTCCGCCATCGCCCTGGGCATGGGGGATCCCAATGACATTCAATCCGATGTCCGCTTTGGCGCCACCGTCAACGTTATGGGCGGAGCTTCCTGGGGGCATCATTTATTGGGCGCGCGCTCCTCATTCTTTATTAATTCGAATCCGCCGGGGCTCGTTGTCGATGGCTACGTGCTGCACATCGATTGGGAGCATGGACCCGCCAATGTAGTCCTGGAAGTGGAAAAGGTAATCCAAAACTCCAACATTATGAAAATTACCACCTATGACGTCGTCCCTGGGTTGGATAATGAACGGAGTTATTATGCCGAACTTGATGTCGTAGGTTCAGGACCGGTCTATATCACCGGTACTCTCTACGAATCCAAAGGCGGACCCATCGTACTGCGTCTGCCCACTTTAGTCGATACCGACGACCAGGATCCCTGGGAAGATGATGATCTGCCTGCTTTCGCCTATCAGGTCTTCACCGAAGGCGCTAGTGGCGTGGCCGCGATCAATGAGGATGAAGATCCCATCGCCGGCTACACGACCTTCTTCGATGATGTCTCTTCAATATCCAATGGACCCGCCGCCGTGGGCCTCTACCCGCCGGACGGCGCTACCGATGTACCCTGGGACGCCGATCTCGAATGGGTTGAAGCCGAATTTGCCACCGGGCGAGAACTCTGGTTTGGACCTCAGGGCTCCATGCAGAAAGTCAGTCCCGATCCTGCCGGCGCCTCCTTTGATCCCGGCGTCCTCCAAGCCGGACAAACCTACCAGTGGCGCGTCGATGAAATCGGTTCGTCCGTACCCGGTTTTGTCTATTCCTTTACCACTGCCGAGGCCATCGTCATCGATGACTTTGAATCGTATCCCCTTGACAGCAGCTTGAAGCTGAATTGGGATCCCAACGCCGGCGGCGCCGGCAATATCTTTGTCGAAACCGGTAACGTCTATGAAGGCAGCCAGGCGATGCGGCTCGAATACAACAACGATACTTCTCCTTTCTATAAAGAAACGACGCGCAAGTTTGATACGCCCCAGGACTGGCTATCGAACAATATCGTGGCCTTGACCCTCAACTTCCGCGGGGAAGATGATAACGCACAGCAGCCGCTTTATCTTCGCATCGAAGACGATAATGGGGCCTCCTTTGAAATAACGCACGATCACGACTACGCCGTGCAAACCGAAACCTATCGTCAGGCAGATATCGATCTGAGTGAGTTTTCCGATAATGGAGTCGATCTTTCTCAGGTGAAAAAACTCACCATTGGCGTAGGCAACAAATCCAGTTCCCCCGGACAGGGCGGCGCCAATCGGATCTACATTGATTACATTAGGCTCTATCAGCCCCGCTGCCTCAATCTCGATAACCTGGATCTCCGCGGCGACGTTAATAACGATTGTATGATCAATCTCTATGATCTGGCGATTTTGGCAAATGGTTGGCTCAATGACGGTGTGGCGATTATTCCCTAAGTAAATTAAAATACGCGATTAACACTAAAAAGTATGAACGTGAGGCCTGAATGTAACCTGCATTCAGGCCTTTTTTTGAATTTATATTTTTCCCCTATATCAGTACCAAACAACGGAATCTTTTCTTACCTCTTGTCACATATACACTTATAGAAATCAAATTTTTTCCCCAATTTTTCTGCTTTTTCCTTGAATACTACTTGCGGAATATGAATTCAACGGGTATAATTACTTAGGTTGAGCTCGACAATTGCCCCCGTTGCAATTCCCCTCCCCGACCGACCGCAACGGGGGCCCCTTTTTAAATATGGCTCTCATGGGGTATAGTTGGTAATCATAACAAGGTTTTGTTCTGCAAATCCTTTGAGTTTAACGAGTTAGGTCTTCGGCAGGTTTGAGTATAATATTGGTTCCTGGGGGATAGCCCAACGCACTACTGTGACCCGAGCACCATGGCGGTTTCATACGGTATAGGATTGGTATCTCGTTTGGCGCCAACCCTTTATAACCCCCATAGGGGGTTTTAGAAACCGGCGCTGCCGGTGCCGGCGGCTTCAAAGCGAAAAACTCCAGCCTCGGTAGAGGCTGTTGACATAATTATTCAACCAACTTTTCCTGAGTAGAGACTTAAAGAAAAACCGCATTGGGCTAACTCGCATTTATCCTGTCTAAAATATTCTTCTGAATTTTCTGTGCCCTCTGTGGCTACAAATTTTATTCGCCTTGTGCCTTAGAGTCTTTGTGCCCATTCCAATCCTATACGCTATCCGCTAAACGCTATCCCCTATCTCTCCTCTGCGGTTCCAATTCTTCTGAATTCTGACTCCTGAATTCTGAATTCTTTTTTACCTTTTTACTTTTATCTTGTTCTTTCGCCAAATTCACTAAACCTTGGCTCACAGAACCATAAAACACCCCCCGCTATCAACCTTAAACCTGAAACCTCTTCCTATCCACTATCCCCTTCTTCCTATCCGCTACCATCTCTTTCTGTGAACCGAGAACCGTGAACTGTGAACTTTTTTCTGCATCCTTTATCCTTTAGCCTACATCCTTCTCTTCCAGATACCATTTCGCCGTCTTCTTGATCCCCTCGTCGTACGATACCTTCGATTCCCATCCCAACTGCTCCCGCGCCTTGTCCGCCGGAAAATACACCTTCCGCCCCATGAGCCAGACGCTGTATCGGGTTATAAAAGGCGCCTTCTTCCTATGCAGCAGTCTCCCGATTACCTCGCAATCAAACGCCAGCGAATACGCCAGCCAGTACGGAACCTTCTTCGTCGGCGCCGGACACCCGAACGCCTCCGCCCACTTGCCTAAATACTCGCGCTGCGTAATCAGTCCATCGTTACTGCAATTATACGCCTGACCGATGGCGGCCTCCTTCGCCGCGGCCAGCAGGCACGCATCCGCCACGTTCCCCGCATACACCGTATTCAAACGATTCTCACCCGAGCCCAGGATCTTGATCTTTCCCGTCGTGATGATCCGGTGCAGCCGCGCGATGCTCGTGCGATCCCGCACCCCGTATATCCACGATGGCCGAATCACCGACAACGGTAATTGCTCCTGTTCGTACATCTGCCACAGCAGTTTTTCAACCGCCGCCTTCGCCCGGCTATAGTAACTCCACCGATGCATGTTTTGCCCTAATTCTGCCGTCTCATCGAGAACCAGATCCTTACCGTTCGGATTCCCGTAGGCACTGATACTGGAGATATGTACAAAACGTTTAACCTTGGATTGCTGCGCCGCTCGTGCCAGATTCTGCGTCGCATCGATCGTATGCCTTTGAAAATCATCCCATGGCCCCCAGTCCCCCACCTTCGCCGCTGCGTGATACACGACCTCCACACCCGCCGCCGCCTCAACGCAACTGCCCGCATCCGTCAGATCCCCCTCGATTTTCTCCACCCCCAGCGTATCCAGAAATGTGGGATCCGAACTACTCCGCACTAAGACTCGTACCGGTTTACCCGCCTCTACCAGCTTCTCCGCGATATGACTGCCCAACAACCCCGTCGCACCCGTCACCAGATTCATACAATCTTCCTTTCGCCTGTCAGTTATTTACCTTGCGATCAATTCCCGTCATTATGTCGATCGGATCGCGTTGCAGAATAAATATAATGAGACCGGCAGGGGATAACAAGAGGATTGTGGTGAGCCGCCAATTTTTCGTTGACGACTTCGTTTGAAAAATTTAAATTTCAAACCTTTGAATTTGTTTCGGATTTCGAGATTCGAATTTCGGATTTTCTTTAACGACAGGTAGCATGGACACGCTTTGATTATCCGTGGCGATTACTTCCCAATCTTTGACGAACCATCATACGTAATAC
>CAZNQT010000319.1:0-6019 GCA_964574885.1 uncultured Pirellulales bacterium | reverse complement strand
TACCCGATCCACAGCCCATTTCTTGGGGCAGCATTTCCCAAGGGATGCCCGACATCAGCACAAACAAAATGCCGGTTAAGCAGTTTCTTGGGTGTAAGGGTTTGCGCCCTGTGTGGCATTTTCTGCGCGGCTTGATCGGTATGTGTGGTTCGACAATCTTCCATAACTCTTCAGAAATCAATGCTTTGGCCATAATTGTACCTCCATGTAAAGGTTCCTATGGCCAAAGATATGCAATTACTGTTCCATTTTGTTAGGGGCTCTTAATAGATCTCTGAAAATCAGGTGTATTGCGAGCTTCCTGGATTATTTGCGCATTGATGAATGCACGTGCTGGAATTTCGTGTCGAAGATCCATATTTATTAACTCCGGTATAGATAACAATAATTATCTTGTTTCTTTATAATCGCCCTGACCTATGAAACAACAGTAAATGACGCTATTATTCAAATTGATGTAAGCTTGGTACTTATAATTCAATCCTCTTGCAATTTTATAATATAACCTAACGAAACCATAGTATAATCTTACCCCGCCGCGTTGTAAAGCGGTAATTTGACGACATAAATCCTCTTTCCTCCAGTCAGGTAGGGTGTGCATCGCACATCATTTCTTCTGATTTTATTTTTTTCTGTCATTTTGCTTTTTGCACTTTAATTTTTAATATAAATATATATCCTGTTATCGTGTCTAAAAAATATAATTCGTGCTAATTTGTAAACATTCGTGTAATTCGTGGTAAAATATATTGTCCTATTATTTTCTCTATGCTCTCTGTGTCCTCTGTGGCTGACTTTCAAAATTCCTTTTTCTGCAATTCAAAGCGCATCATCGCTTCGTAGAGCGTCAGTTGAATATCCAGAATTTCTTCCAGCGTCACCTGGCAGGCTTTCTTTTCCTTCAAACCATGCGGGCATTCGAACGTGAAGGCGTTGGCCCCGCTGATGTGATACAGCGCACTGGTTAAATTGAAAGGCGACGGATTTCGTCCGCCTTCCGGCTGGGCGGTAAACACCCCGCCGTGCGGCAGCTTCCGCTTATCCATCAGTTCGTAACACAACTTCGCCAGCGACCGAATCTCTTCCTGCACCTCCATCGTCACGTACGCCGGCCGTAACAGGGTGGGTTTATTCTCGTGGCTGTGCAGCGAAACCGCCAAGTCCGGTCCTTCAACTTTAGCGACCTGCAATATCGCCGGCGCCTCCGTACTCATCGGCGCCAGGAACTCATCGTGCATCGGATTGACGCCTTTATCGTTGAAGTAGCAGCCGAGAAATCCGACGTTGTCGCCGACCATGGGATGCTGCTGTTTGCTTTCCGGCCAGCCGCAGAACGTATCGTCGCTCCAGGTCCCCTGCCCCCAGAACCGTAAGTCGTTTAGTGACATACCGATACTGGCCCGCGGTTCAAACCGCGCGATCCCGTCGGGGTTGCCTTCCGGAATGATCAATAATCGACATTGTTTACCCAATTCCTGCAGGGCGGATTGATCTTTGCCGCGGAGATCGCGACCGGTCTCCATGATGTGGATCAAATTGACCAATCCGGTTAAGCCTTCGACTTCGTGGCCATGCACCGGCCCGACAAACAGGATCACCGGCCGGCTGCGCGCCGCTTTGTCCATATATGACAAGGGTTTACGAGCGCCGATGGCGGAATTGAAATTGGCTTTGTTTTGTAATTTTTGGTATTCGCCAAAGGTGACGAGGTGGATAGGCCTGCCACCTGGTGATTTGGCGATGATTTTGGCCCTACCAGATTTAAGATTAGCAAATCGATCGGATAAACCAGCGACGTCACCGATCCAGAATTTGGGTAGAATGCGTTTAGGAATTCGCTGTTGAGCCTGCTCGTAAGTCATTGCTGCATAATGTCTTGCAGCAATGCCTACCTGTTTTTGGACGGTATTGGCGAGGGGTTCATCGATATTTCTATCTGAGTTGCGACGCTTGATATAGCCACCGAGCGAACCGGTTTTGTTGAACAGGACCTGCCAGGTTCCTGCTGCTGTGGTAATGCGGACGCCGGTCTGATTATCATTTTCGATTTTCCGGACGGCGTCCATGGAATTCAGGTTCCGGTCGCCGACCTGGATGACGTGGAGAAAAACATCATTTTTTTGAGGTTTTGCCGGACTAACTTCCACGCGCCATTGGCCGATCAGGGCTAATTGATCGGGTTTTAAGCCGTCCGTTTTAATACTCCAGTTTTTTCCGGCGGCCCAGAATTTCTTACCGGGACCGCCAACGGGGGTGATTTTGGCATCTTCGGGCAGTACGGTTTGACAGAACATGCGACCTTTTTCGTGGTCCGCTCGGATTGTTTTGTTTTGAATCACCGGTTCATAGGCCGTGTGAAGGAGCCAGTCTTTTTGATAGGAGGGATCGGCGGCGTTCACGCGGTCGAAAATCACAAAATGATCAGGGACAAGAAAGACGATCTGCCGGGTTACGAGGGAACACTTTTCCGGGAGATTCGGTTGTCCGTCGCGTTTGAACACTCCATGTTGATAACAGGCGGTGGCGTCGCCGGCAACATAGACGTAGTCATCTTTGGTTTCGAAGGCTTTGACAACGGAGCCGAGTTGCTTATGTTGTCCGCCGTGATTGCCGACGACGGTACCGCCCCAGTATCGTGCGGGCGGTTCGCCCGGTTGTTGAATCACGACGCAGTTGTGTGCGACGGTCTGGGCGTAGTAATTGGCCAGATGTTCGCCGTTCTCGAATTGATTATATCGGGTTCCGGAATCGAGGGTGAGAAAACCGTGATGATAGATGACGAAATTGAGGGCATCGTAGTGTCGGTGCTGGGCGAGGATTCCGCCGCAGGAGAAGAGGCAGTAGGTGTCGTCCTTAGCGGTTCCGCTGCGCATGATGATCTGTCCCATATTTTCGAAAAATCGGGCATGAGGCAACGTTTCCGGAGAGAAGGGAGGCGGTGATTTATCGAGATTCGTCAGTAAAAACGGATAGATGAACCAACTGGCGGAATAGGATTTTTGGGGCAGGATATCCTGTAGGTATCGCGCCAAGGCGGCGGCGCGGGGCTCCTGACGGCCATAGAGATGTCGGATGTTGGCCATGTGGGTATATAACTGATGGGCGGGCAAGCGATTGGAGGTATGGGGGGTATCGCCGTAGCCAAATTCCAGCGGTCCATCGTCAGAAGCAATCCAGTTCCAGAGGACGTAATTGGCCAGATAGGCACTGTGGAGCCAATCGGGAGCGATATTCTCGCCGGTGCTTGAGAGCCAGGTATAAAAGAAATTCTGTTCGGCCCAGGGATAGGCGCCGAGGACGTATCCGAGGGTCGGGGAGGCGCCGCCGCCGTCATCACCACAGGCTTTGCGTCGATGTTCGAGTAATTTAAGATTTTCGTCATGTCCCCAGACGAGCCAATCGTTACTCTTCTGCGTTTCGATACCGGTTCCATAGGCGGTACAGCCGAGAAACCAGAGACAATTCTTTACGCCGTAGAATCCGGTACTGTAGCCCGACATGTTTTCGCGATAGATTGTCGGTTTGGTTTTGAGGACATTGTTGATTGCACGTACCAGTCGCGACATATATTCCCGTCGTTCCGCTTCGGAGAGGCGATTATAGAGCCAATCCCAGGCACAGATGGCGTGCACCCGGGAGGTAGAATACCAGTTGACGGTTTTACGTTGTTGATAACACCGATCGTAATAATCGAGACTGGCCTCCAGACATTTCTTTGCCAGCTCCAGGTACTGCTTGTCTTCGGTAACTAAAAACACAAGCGCCGACCATGCGGCCTGGGGACCCAATTCCTGAGCCGCGATTTTATCCTTGTCGGCGTGTTCGGCGGACAGACGATCCACACGTTTCTTAATAGTTTGATACCACTGTTTTTCCGAGCCCAAGGCCCGCGATTTAACGGAGGGCCAGGTATCGGCGTTGAAGAACAAGCGTGGATGGTCCGGACGGATATTTTGGGTCCAGGGCGGAAGGTCCTTACTCCAAAGCGCGGCAGGGAAAAGGAAAAAGAGGATCGCGAGCCCAACCCAACGACGGCAAGAAGTCAGAGTCATCATGTTAAATCTCCCAGTTAGTTAGAATATTTCATTAGTTTATTATCTTACCACGAAGATACGAGAGTACCAAGGATATATAGGATTTAGGGTATAGGGAGAAGAAGGGTCCACAGTCCACCGTCTTCAGTCCACAGGGAAAGTGTAGATGGGTAAATGGGTAGATGAGTAAATGAGTAGATAGGTGGCTGCCACCCACCAACGCGAGAAAAGGGCAGGAAGAATTTTAGTCAGATGGTGTAACCGGGGTTGTCATTCGTTGCGATGTAGTTGGTTGTGGGGATTGCTGTTGGTTTAATTGTTCTTTGACGTTGGCCTGTGCTTTCGGCAGCAGGATCATAGCTACCACTAAAGTGAAGATTCCTAAAACCGTCAGTACCACACCCTGTACGGCGGATTTAGCGATGATCGTGGCGATGAGAGTCAGGCTCATAATAATGATAGGGAGGATCAGGCCGCCAAAGAGACCTCGGCGGAGACCAAAAAGTGTAATAAAGCGCCAGGCGACGATACCCGTGGCCATCAGAACGGCCAAACCGATAGCGACGGATAAATTAACGAAATCCTGGAGGAAATACATGAGGGGGTAGGCGCCGGCAAAGCAACCGGCGACAAGAACGAGTACCCAGCCGCTCATTTTCGCCGGGTCATGAGCTAAGGTGGCGAGGCTGATTAACACACCAAACACCATAACACTAATGGGACCCAACCAGGAGAGTTTACCGAGCCGATCGATAGCGGCGATACCGAGAACGTCGATGGCAATGGGTTGGGCGACCACTAAATTTTTATATTCCCAGGTATAGATGGTTTTACCGCGGTCTTCATCGAGGCTATTCGGCTGTAAGGAGAGTTCCAGCATACGGATATTACTGCGATTGGCGATAAGTTTGGTTTTGAAGCTGTCGATAATTTTGCCGGAGGGTTTTTCAAGGGTATAGATCCCCTTGCCGGTAGCGGAATAATTAACGGTGATCTGTGAGGTTTTTTCACCATCGAGGCCGCCCTGCCAGATGAGCCGGTAACGGCCTAACGAGAAATCCTCACTGGGCTCCTCATTGACGGTTACCTCGACATCGGCCAGGGAGATGATTTGGGGCGGGAGCGGCAGTTCGATCTGGCAGACTTCCTGATTATTGTCGGGCGCCTTGGCTTCGAGGGTGGATTTGAACTCGGCCACATAAATGGATTCCGGAGTAGCCGTTCCGATGCTGAGCTTGGGAGTAAGATTGATTTCAGCATCGAATTTTTTCACTACCGCCTTTGGTATGGACGGCATATTGGGCGTTGGCGGACTTTTGTCTCTACCACTATTAGTCTGAGTAGTAAATCCTTCAGTAGTAATTTCATCTCTTTCCAAGTTTGCGACGGATTCATATTTCATACTTTTTTCCAACGCCGCTTTTCGGGCACTTTGCAAGGTGGGCATGAGGATGGCCAGAGCGGCCACCAGGATCAGGAGGACGAGGCCCATAACCGCCAGACTGGATACGGGATTTTTTTCCGTACTCATAACAGATCTCCCACTTAAAGTACTTTGTCTATTCGATCCCAAGCTGCTTTTGCGAAAACCATCGACATCGGATATAGAATAACCAGTCCGGATATATTGTCAAGGCAGTTTTTCAGCCCTAGGAGACATAAGGGTAAATTAAAAAAGCAAATAGCAAAAAGCAAAATGACAAATAAAAATTAATAATGACGATTGAAGAAACCAGAATGTCGAATCAATGACGAATGACGAAAAGATCGGGGCCAGGGTTCCGGGTACCAGGGAGGGAAAGGTACCCATGGCGTGGACATGGCCCCCGACCTTACAGGATTACTTCTGTATTCTGTAATTCATCCATATTTTAACGTTCTGAAGTTTACATTTTTTAATTTCATCCAAAGTTGGGAACAAAACCGGGTTATAAAACGTTGAGAATTAAAACAGTACGTTCTCTATCTAACGAGCCTATTAACTA